>JAUIHU010000211.1 GCA_030432175.1 Verrucomicrobiia bacterium
GCGAGGGGCGCCCGTACGGGCAAATAATGAAATCATTAAATCTAACACGTCGGGATTTTATAAAATCCACAGCCAGTGTCGGGACTTTCCTTGGATATCAAATCTCTGGAGCCGAAGATTCTTCTGAGTCTTCCAGCAAGCCGCTCTGTTCAATTGGATTAATCGCTGATGCCCAATTTGTGGACGCTGAGCCCAGAGGTTCACGCTATTATCGGAACAGTGTCCAGAAATTGCAGACCGCCGTGCAAACACTGAACCAAAGCAAACCCGAATTTTATGTCCACCTTGGAGATTTGATTGATAGAGAGTTATCCAGTTTCCAGGACATCCTGCAACCTTTCGAATTCGTCTCAAAGCCCGTTTATCAACTTCTTGGAAATCATGATTGGGAAGTTGAGGAAAAGGATAAACCCAAGGTTCCATCGCGGTTGGGATTTGAAAAAAAACGCTACTATTCCAGATCCATTCACGGGTTCCGCTGGGTGTTACTTGATGGGACGGACATCAGTCTTTATGCTCATACAAAAGGATCAGAGAAGCATTCACAGGCGGTTGAAATGCTTAACGATGTTAAGGAGCGTAAAGCAAGAAATGCCATGACCTGGAATGGAGGCATTGGCGATGAACAGATGGCATGGTTGAATGAAGAAACAGAAGCAGCCCGTCAGGCAGGAGAGAAAGTGATTTTGTGCTGTCACTTTCCTGTGTACCCAAGTGATCCTCATAATTTGTGGAATGACCTGGAAATCCTGGCATGGATCGATCGCCATGAAGACGTGGTTGTGGCCTGGTTCAATGGACACAACCATGCAGGCGCTTATGCTGAACGAAACGGGATTCATTACCTGACCCTCAATGGTATGGTGGAGACTGCGGCAACGAATGCATTTGCTTTGGTTGATTTATTTTCGGACCAGATTCGGATTAATGGGTATGGTCGGGTTCAGTCGAGGATATTGAAATTTAAAGTCCAGGACTGAACCAAAATGGCTTTAATCCCAGAGGTCCACCTTGTCAAACTTCAGGCGGTTGGCTCTCATCAAGCGGATATATTCGTGTTTGAACTCCATATCTCTATGATGTTCTTCCTGACGTTCAATGTATCTTTTAACTACATCCAGCTTTGCTGGCGACACTGAAAAGCAACCATAGCCTTGTTGCCAGGCAAAATCGCTCAAGGATGGATCGACTGATTTGATCCATCTGGCTGAATTCGATTTTATCTTATTTATCAACTCTGCGATTGAAATGGTGCGACCTAGTGTCCCGTCGGTTAAAATCGAAAGAAAAACCTTTTTTTGTTTTCAGAACCGTCTAGACTTAGGAAATGATTGCCAAAGGCAGGCCTATTGAGAAGTTGGAACTGAGCGAAACAGAAAAAGAAAAGCTCACTTTAATTGCCAATCGTCCAAAAAGTTCCCAACGAGAGGCGTTGAGAGCCAGAATTATTTTGGAATGCGCCAACAACATTCCCAATCAGTTGGTAGCTGAGAAATTAGGGATCAGCCAAGGAACTGTCGGGAAATGGAGGTCCAGATTTCTCAAATCACGTCTCGACGGATTGGTTGATCGACCACGAACTGGAGCTCCCAGGACGATTGGCGACAGCAAAGTTGAAGAAATTATCACCAAAACACTTCGTAGCGTTCCTAAAGGCAAAACTCACTGGAGCACACGAACTATGGCTAAGGAAGTTGGAGTTCACCCGGATTCGATCCACCGCATCTGGAAGGCATTCGGGCTCAAACCTCATCTGACGAAGACGTTCAAAGTGTCTAAAGACCCATTTTTCGTCGAAAAAACGAGGGACGTTATTGGGATGTATTTTAACCCACCGGAAAAAGCGATTGTTCTATGTGTGGACGAAAAAAGCCAAACACAGGCTCTGGAACGCAGCCAACCAGTTCTTCCTATGGAGTTAGGAACCCTGGAACGCCGCACTCATGACTATATTCGACACGGAACCACATCCCTTTTTGCTGCTTTGAACGTTCTCACAGGAGAAGTGATTGGCAAATGTCACGCCAAACACAGAGCACAGGAATTCCTGAAGTTTCTCAACCTGATTGATGCCACCTATGCGGATCTGCCGGACTATGAGATCCATTTAATCATGGATAACTATGCGACTCACAAAACTCCCCAAGTCCAGCGATGGCTCCTGCGACACCCAAAATTCCATGTTCACTTCACTCCCACTGGCTCTTCATGGATCAATCAGGTGGAACGTTGGTTCGCCAACATCACTAACGAATGCATTCGAAGAGGGAGCTTCAGTTCCGTTCAAAGTCTAATCAAAGCCATCTATGAATATATTGAAATCCACAATCAGGACCCAAAACCCTTTGTTTGGAAGGCTACCCCAGAGTCTATTTTCAAAAAATTGGAATTCTCTCTTTCTTAGTCGAATTTAACCGACGGGACACTAGCCCCACCGCCAAATGCACATGGTCGGCTATTCCGCCAACACGGTATGCTTGACATTTTTGACTGCGCACAATGACGCTTTGATACGCATGTAACCTGTTACGTATACCTTTATGAATGAATGGATAACGCCTTTTTGTGCTGAAAACAATATGAACGATAACGTGATTTTCTGAATGCGACATAATTATACCTCCTTATTAATTATGATCTTGTCGCTGATGGACATTATCAACATATCACATCCCAGGCCTTACGGCCAGGGCTAGAATGAGATGCGCCTGAGGCGCAATTAGAGCGCGCAAGCGCGTCACATCATAACCCTGGCCGTCAGGCCTGGGTCAACGGGCATGATGGCCCCAGCATGATGACCCCGGGCATGGCGACCCCGGCATGACGACCCCGGCATGACGACCCCGGCATGACGACCCCGGACATGATGGGCCCGGCATGACGACCCCGGACATGATGGGCCCGGCATGACGCCCCCCGGACATGATGGGCCCGGCATGACTTCCCCGGACATGATGGGCATGGCATGACGCCCCCGGGCATGACGCCCCCGGGCATGATGTACCCGGGCATGATGTACCCGGGCATGATGTACCCGGGCATGATGTACCCGGGCATGATGTACCCGGGCATGATGTACCCGGGCATGATGTACCCGGAAAGGTCAAAACCCGTTCGAACTCACCAACTCACTCTCCACCGGATGCTGCAGCTTTCCTAATACCACATCCAACCGATTCAGGAATTCCTGTAAATCTTCTCGGGTGTGCAGGATGGAGAAATAGAGTTTGGTGCCCATTGGATTGAGGAAAACTTTCTGTTCCAGCAACTCCAGCATCATGCGACGTCCCATGGCCCGGTCTGATCTCTTCCAACTTCGGTGATCCACCACCGGTTCTTTGGAAAAAGCAATTTGAGCCAGTGGACCATCCCCCAGGATTTGTCCGCTGATTTCATATTTCTCCAGTAGATTCCTCATTCCGTCTCGAAGAAATTTTCCGGATTCATGCAGGTTCTGATAAACGCCTGGTTCGGAAAAAACTGAAAGCGTTGCCAGCGCCGCTGCGCAGGAAATCGGGTTGCCTCCTGTTGTGGACGCAGACCAAGCATAGTTTGGTCCGGGCAAACGGCTTTCTTCTACCGCTTGCATCCATCTATCAGCTCCGGCATAAGCTCCAATCGGAAACCCACCGCCCAGTCCTTTACCATAAGCAACCAGATCCGGTTGCACACCATAATACTCCGCAGCTCCACCGAGACTCAGGCGAAATCCTGTCACGACTTCGTCAAAAACCAATGGGATCCCCACCGCTGTGGTGAGATCTTTCAGGCCTTGAAGAAATCCTGGCTTTGGAGTCAGGCAACGGTGCAGCGGTTCAACGATCACTCCAGCCAGTTCATTGCGATTTGATTCAATAATCTGGCGGGTAGTTTCCAAATCATTATATGGTGCGACCAGCACATGATCCAATGTCCACGGCGCTCCTGTTCCTGCGTCGTCGGACTGAGGGAGATTTTTAAAATCGGATCCCACCAGACTGGTCACACCTTCGGGATGTTGTCCGTGGTAAGCTCCTTCAAATTTCAGGATCTTCGACTTGCCCGTAGCTGCGCGAGCCACTCTCAGACATAGCATCGTGGCTTCTGTGCCAGAAGCGACAAACCGAATTTTTTCGATCCAGGGAGAAATCTGCTGGATTCGTTCTGCCAATTCCAGTGACCGCTCATTCACGGCAGCAAAATTTGCTCCGAGAGGAGCTTGCTCCACTGCAGCTTGAATCACTTTTGGGTGCGCGTGTCCTACGAGAACTGATCCCCAGCCCATCGTCATGTCGAGCCACTGCTGATCTTCGGTGTCCCAGATCCATCCCCCTTTTCCACGTCGCATCACCGGAATCATGGGTTCGGGAATGTCGTATTCGCCATTGGAACCAACAGGAAAGATATTCAGAGCGCGCTCACGGGCATTTGTTTTTAAGGAATCCATAGTTATCACCAGCAAGTTTTGAAACTAACCAAGTGATCCCATCAAAACAGGAAGCGCTCTGTGTTGTCATGGAAAATCTTCTGAAGAATTTAACTGAAAGATTCTTGCTCAATGAATGGGTTTGGGATGAGATGGAAGCCATGCCGGGACAGATGAGGAAATTCCCAATACGCTTGCAGGATCAGGTTCTTTCGCCATTTGGAAAAGGGACAACGGCAAACTCTGGGCTCATGAGTATTTGCTGGAAAGTCATCAGCTATGTCTTTTTCGTTACACTGCTGAACTGCGGCCTGTTCGGATGTGGGCAGAATTCTTCTGGAAATTTCCGATCCGCCGATGAGGCAGAAGTTGACACTATTGCAAAACTGTCAAGCCTGAGCGCTTTGAACCTGGAGGGAAAACAGGTCCTGCCCTTCAGCTCTCTTGCCAACGGCATCAACAAGGGCGCTGTTATTCTTTTTGTAGCAACCGACTGTCCCATCTCCAATCGCTATGCTCCCGAAGTAAAACGGATTTATGAGCGATTCAAAGACGAAGCGATTCCATTCTATCTGGTTTACACCCGTCCGGATGAATCTTTTGAAGACATTCAAAAACACCTGCACGATTTTGATTACCCAATGACAGCGCTGGTGGATAAGGAAAGACAGTTGACTGAACACACAGGAGCGCAAGTCACTCCCGAGGCGGTGGTATTTGATGCAAAGGGCAAGATGATTTATCGAGGGCGGATTGATGATCGCTTTGAGGATTTCGGATTGTCTCGCCAGGAATCCACCACTCATGAACTGGAAGATGTGATGGCTTTGATTGCTGAGGGGAAAACCCAGGACTTTCATGAAGAAATCGCAGTTGGCTGTTACATAGTGGAATTATTCGAAGAGACCGGAGATGAGTAAAAAAATGATGAATTTTTTCCACAACTCAAACGTATTTGCGACGCTGGTTTTAATAATTGCAGGGTTCGGTTGTTCTCCCAACAAGGAGAATTCTGATTTTGATTCTAAAAACTCAAGCGCAGGAGAAAGAAACAGGACTGAAACATCCGCTGAGGTTAGCTCAACCAATTTATCTTATCATCAGGACATCGCTCCAATTCTGAACGCCAATTGCGTTGAATGTCACCGTCCGGGACAGTCCGGACCCTTCCTTTTGATGACCTACAATCAGGTCCGCCGCCGTGGTAAACAGATCGTTGAAGTGATTGAAAGCGGTTTTATGCCACCGTGGCTGCCGGCAAAAACTGAGTATCCTCTGGAAGGCGCACGCAGTCTGACTGCCAGTGAGATTTCAAAAATCAAGGAATGGGTAGCCGCAGGCGCGCCCGAGGGAGAAAAAGTCACTTCATCAAGCGCTCGCGAATGGCCGGAGGGCTGGCAAATTCGTGAGCCGGATCTGGTGATTGAAATGAAAGAAGCTTTCGAAGTTCCTGCCGGTGGACCGGATGTGTACCGCAACTTTGTCATTCCAATTCCGATTGAGGAATCCAGGTATGTGCGAGGCATGGAATTTCAACCGGAGAATTACACAGTCGCTCACCATGCGCTGCTTCGCATCGACACGTCTGGATCCGCATTTCAACTGGACCAGGAAACGCCCGGTTATGGCTTTGATGGAATGGACACTCCAACTGGAGTGCGCGCTCCTTACGGTTATTTTCACAGTTGGAACCCCGGAAAGACAGCAGCATTGGAACCGGAAGGCGTGGCGTGGAAACTGGATCCTAGATCCGACCTCGTGCTTCAGCTGCACCTCCAGCCCAGTGGGAAAAAAGAACTCATCCAATCCCGCATCGGATTCTACTTCACCGACGAACCGCCATCCCGAAAGCCATTTCTGATTTGTTTACGATCGGTGGATATCGACATTCCAGCCGGGGATAATGACTACCAGATTCGCAATGAATACGAACTCCCTGTGGATGTGGAACTGATCGGCGTATTACCCCACGCACACTATCTTGCGAAATCCATGCTCGCATGGATTCAGCGTCCGGGTACAAAGCCCGAGTCAATTTTTGCCATTCCGGAATGGGATTTTAACTGGCAGGGCGAATATCGATTTGTTGAACCCCTTCAATTGAAAGCCGGAACATTACTGGGCCAGGTATTTGTTTATGACAACTCTGCAGACAATATTCGCAATCCCAATCATCCACCGCAACAAGTGACATACGGATTGGAGTCCTCGGATGAAATGGGAGAGTTATGGTTTCAAGTCATACCCAAGAACGACCAGGACTGGGATCGATTAAGAAATCACTTTGAACGCAAGCGCCTGTTCAAACACATTGCTTACCAGAAAAAACTCCTGTCCGAGGATCCAAAAAATATCAACGCAGCGCTCGAAGTCGGCAAATCCATGATGATTCTGAAGCAATCAGCGCAAGCGGAAACAGCATTAAAGCAAGCTCTCGACATCAACCCGGAATCCACTGAAGCGCTCTTCCACCTTGGATCATTTCATCTCGAAAGAGGTCGAGTAGAAGCAGCCGAGCCTCTCTTTAAAAAGGTATTGGAACTCGACTCGCAGCATTACAAAACCCACAACTATATGGGAATGATCAGCATGGCCCGAGGAGAAATCGAAGCAGCAACAAAATGGTTTGAGCAAGCCCTTGAAATCAATCCCAACGACAAAGTAGCCACCGCCAACCTGAAATGGGCAAAATCAGAAACAAAAAATAAATAACCCATTTCGTGACTTTCGTGCCTTTCGTGGTCAAAAAAATCATTCCGTGCTATCCGAGCCTTCCGTGGTTCAAAAATAATTCCGTGTCATCCGAGCCTTCCGTGGTTCAAACAAACAACCATTCCCAAACCGAATCCCATTCCCATTCCAGGGCTAGCGCCCTTCGCTACGCACGGGCCGCCCGGAGGGCTAGGAGAGGTTGAAATAGAAAAAAATGCAGGGACCCAAATGCCCCCCCGC
>JAUIHU010000212.1 GCA_030432175.1 Verrucomicrobiia bacterium
GCTTCCTGAGCCACATCTTGTACGTCCTCCCAGTTAGGCAATAATGATCGCAGGTAAGCCCGCAGAACAGGCTCATATTGAACCAGTAAACGCATGAACAGTTCACTACGCTGGTTTGAATCCGGTGGATTGGGCGATTTGTTTTCCATTTCTCTCACCACGTTACAGATTAACCGCATTCAATTCTAAATTTGGACAAATTTGTTGGTAACTTTTTGTCCAAATCCCACGAAGTATGGAGTTAGGTGGAAGTTAAGAAGCGCTTGTTGTTACAGGTGTATACAATTTAAAGAATTAAATCATCATGTCTGATTCAACGTCAGAACCAACGAAATCACCTGTAGCGACGGCTACGCGGTTGCATGACATGGACGCGCTTCGAGCGATTGCCATGTTGATCGGGATCGCTTATCACTTGTCATTGTCTTTTGCTGAAGGGTTCCCCTGGCTGGTACAGGACAATTCACAATCTCAGGTTTATTACTATTTTCAGGCATGGGTGCATGGATTTCGGATGCCGCTGTTTTTCCTGATCAGTGGATATTTTATGGCGATGCTCTGGCGTAAGCGAGGCGCCTGGGCGTTGGTGAAACATCGATTCAAGCGAATTTTCATTCCCTGCATGCTCGGGCTGGTGACGATTATACCATTCACCAACTGGTCCATAGGATACTCATTTCGGACGGCCGGAGCAGGAAACGGCCAGTCAGATGAGCAAAACTCGGAACAGAAAGGTTCTGGAGAGTTTTTCGATTTTTGGACTGCTATTGGATTCGGCAATGTGGATGGAATTCGTGGAATGATTGCGGGTGGGGCTGATGTCAATGCGCTGCAGCCGCAGTACGGTTCAAGTCCAATCAATTTCGCTGCTTTGCGGGGGGAAGTGGAAATCATTCAACTGTTGATCGACGCTGGAGCTGATGTGAACCGAAAAAATACAGATGGCAACACGGCTTTGCATTCGGCTGCATTTTTTGGCCAGGCAGAGGCGTTCAGAATACTTTTGGAATCCGGAGCTGATACATCGATCCGAAATAATGATGGAGCTGTGCCCGAAATGTCACTTACAGCCAACTGGGATATGACCAAAGCAATAGCTGGTCTGGTGCAGTATCCTTTGGATCGTGGTAAATGGGCGAATGGGAAGCAAGAAATTTACGCCATGTTGCATCCGGATGATCCAAAACCAAATCCAGCACAGATTGGACTTCAGCCTGGAGAAAGTCCTGCCGGAAATTCGAACGATCAAATTAAAGCATTGATTGGCGCATTGTTTCTTATACCGCTATTTGGCCATCTCTGGTTTTTGTGGATGCTTTGTTGGTTTGTGGGGATTTTCGTTATTTATGCCTGGATCGCTAGAAAATTGAAGTGGCCAAAAGGTGAACGAAAATGGTTGGTTTCAAACTTCAAATGGCTGTGGCTGATTCCCTTAACCATGATTCCTCAATCCATGATGGGTGGGGGTGAATATGTTTTCGGACCCGACACTGCATTAGGTGTTCTTCCTTATCCACATGTCTTTGTATATTACCTGATCTTCTTTGGGTATGGCGTGTTGTACTTCGACTGTAAAGATCCGGAATTTAAAATTGCACGCGGGTGGAAGTGGATGACGCCATTTACCATTCTGATCTTTTTCCCTTTGGCTTTGGATGCAATGAATGGTCAGTTGGGTTGGTTGGAAAAGTTGGGACTGGATGGGCAGCGGAAATTCCTGAATGTGGCATTTCAAACACTATTTACCTGGTTGATGGTCTTCAGCATGCTGGGATTGTTCCGCCGTTTCTTTGGAACACACAACAAGACGATGAGATACATTTCTGATTCATCTTACTGGCTGTATTTGATCCACTTACCTCTGGTCATTCTAGGTCAGTCATGGGTGCGATATCTGGACTGGTCCCCTCACCTGAAATTTCTGGTTTTGAACATCGGAGTGATCGGTGTGTCGGTACTGACTTATCAGTATTGCGTCCGTTACACACCGATCGGGACACTGTTGAACGGGAAGAGGACAAAGTAGGGGCTCGCCTAGCGCGTGCCCTTTGTAGGGGCTCGCCTAGCGCGTGCCCTTTGCAGGCGCTCGCCTAGCGCGTGCCCATTTCTGCCCATCATCCCTCAAGCCTCTTCCTTTATCCTTGCAAGGAGCTTTTTCTTGCGGGGATGGTTTGATTTTATTTCAGCAATGAATTTTTCCCATTGGCTCTCCTTTTTTTCTCTCAAGAAAATTTCTTTGGCCTCTTTGAGGAAAGACATGACCTTATTGATCCCATTTCCAGATGTATACTCTTCCTCCAGGAAATAAGTAATAAAATGTTTCCAAGCCTTCATCGCGAAGGCGGGGTACTTGGCTTCCAGTAATCTCGGGTAATCCGGCAATATTAATAAAGTGGGCTCAGGAAACTTAACTTTCAACAAGTTTTCGCGTTCGATGATTTGCTTTAAAAGTTCCGGGCTTTTCAGGAATGAGCTGATCAGGAGCATTTCTTCAGTTCGATCGTATTCTTCGATTTCATCTTCTATTCCGCTTAATGGGTTGACTGGAGATTCAGGGAAAAGCCAGGTTTTATTGGCGGATTGATTTTTAGATGGCTTTGGCAGAGCGCCATTAAACAGAAACTCATTGATGAAAGGTTGGGTTTGTTCCCAGAGTTTCAATTCCAGACAGTTGCTCTTTATGGCTTGTAGATCAAACAAGCTGGGTTGTTTAAAAAAACGTTCGAACAACATTGCCATTGCGGTGAGATCTTGATTGCTATGGAAATATAGTGAAATCAACTGTTCGTATTTTTCTTTGAATAAGCCCGGATCTAAATAATCTCTGAATTGGTAATGCTTGTCATAGCCAGTCTGAGTAACAGCCGCAGCTTCTGCTATTAAACCTTTCGACTTGAAGAAGTCAGCCATGAGAAATTCTGGGTCTGACTTGTTTATTTCACTATGAAACAACTCCAGGATTTCGGTATCGGAAGCGCCGGAATTTTTATAAACTCTATAGAGAAAACTGAGCTTGTTACAACGGTTACCTCGCCAGAAAAATTCATTGATATCTTTAGCATAGACAACTGTGGGTCCGGGGGAGGATTTGCGGTCTATATTTAATTCCTGTTCCAATGGTTGTCGCAGTTTTTTCCAGTCCGATTTTCTAAAGTGACGTCCTGAAAAATGTTTTTGCCAGGAATGGGATAATCCGATTTTATCCGCCTTGTAAATCTGCCAGATCAGCTCTAATTGCTTTTCTTTTTTGGGAACAGCTTTCTTCAGTGTTTTAGGGACAATGTCTAAAAGTTCCACGAACGTGAAACGAAAAGATGAAATTTCCGCAGCTCCAACGATCAGGATGTTACATAGAAAAAGCATTTCCAAACCGAGATAGAGGGCAGTGGAATACTTTCCTTCATCGTACAAATTTTCTATTTCAACACTGAATCTGCTAAACCTGGAATAAGCGCTAAAGATTTCCAGCTGAAACAGTTCAGCGCCTTGGAGAGATGCAGCTATCATCTCGAGAATGGTTTCTTCCAACTCCTTACGAAGGAAATTCAAATTGTCAATATCAAGTGAGTCTAGTGAATCCAGTGTGATGCTGTTGAGAATCTTGCCCGTATTTGGAGAATTGCTGTCGGAATTCAGCATTTCATGATTCAGTATTTCCAACGGTTCCAATTCTTTCTTGATCCATTTTTTCTTGCGACCCGGTTTGGGCGTGGGCGACTGCGACTTAGACAGGGTATTCAGAGGTTCGGATTCCACCTCAGATTCAGATTCGGGTGCGGACCCTTGGTAGAACTTATCGACAAAACCACTGTAATCCAAATCGAGAAGAGATTTCTTCATCAATTTGGATTCATTCTTGTCTGTCTTTTTTCCATTTGATTTATCTGGTCCACCTTGATTCATAAGCGCTTCATCCGGGATGATTTCTTCTGCAATGCGATGAATAATTTATCAAGCGCCCTTTTTTTGTCACTCTTGTTCTGTTATCTCATTGAAAAAGGCGTGATTAGAAGAGCGAGGAGTCTCTGGAATGCTGAGCCCCAGCCTGACGAGAGGAGCCCGCTTTTGAACGGAAACAAGACAAAGTAGGGGCTCGTCTTAGTGCGAGCCCTCGCAGGGGCTCGCCTTAGTGCGTGCCCTTTAAGGATCCCAACCCTTCATTACTCATACTTCATCCTGCAAGCTTTCAATCAGTTTCTTCTTGCGGGGGTGGTTTGATTTGATTTCGGCAACCAACTTTTTCCATTGGTTTGCTTTCTTGTGTCTTAGACAAAGATCTTTTGCTTCCTTGAGATAGTCGAGGGCTTCATCGAAACCTCTCTCGGATTCATACTCATACTCAAGGAAATCGAAAAGGAAGTGCTTCCATGCTTTAATCGCGTAAGTCGGATACTTTTCCGCAAGTAATCTGGGGTATTCAGGAACATTAAAATAAGTATCCTCAATATAGCTGTCTTTTAACCAATTCTCCTTATCAATAGTTTGTTTCAATAACTCGACATTTTGAAGCAGAAGACTGATTCTCATGATTTCTTCTGATTTTTCATAAAGTTCAAACTCATTCTCGAATTCCTCGGAACTGGCAGACAATGCTGGTGGTTCAGGAAAAGGCCAAGTCCTTTTAGAAGAGTTCTTAGGGATTTTGCCACTGAAAAGGAATTCGTTAATGAATGGCTGGATTTCAAGCCAATTGTTCATTTTCAAGCAACACTCTTTAATGCTTTCCAAGTCTTCCAAAGTTGGAACTTTGAAAAACCTTTCACACAAAAGGGAAACTGCTAATGGGCGCTGTTCACTTTTAATGGCAAGATTAACCAAATTGTTAAATTGGCCTTTCAAATAAGAAATGTTGATCAGTTCTTTGTATTTGTATTTCTTTTCATATCCTATAAAAGCCGCATCCAATGCTTCTTTAAAACGACCTTTATTAGTTAAAAATTCAGCAAGTATTAATTCAGAATCAGATCTGTTTGCTTCACTGTGCAATAAACCTATTATTTCTTTGTCCGAAGCTCCGGATCGATCATACACCTTTACCAGGTAATCAATATGTTTACCACGATCCGCACGGTCTCTGAACTCAGTCTCATCTTTTGCAAATTTGTCTTTTGGATCCGGTCTGTGTTTAATATCTATTCCCAGCTCAACATCTATACTGCTGCGAAGGTTTTTCCAGTGCTCCTGTTTAAAGTAACCCAAGCCCATAGATGCTTCACATTCGTTAGTCAAGCCTGTGTGATCATGTTTTCTAAGTCGCCATAAAAGTATCAGTAACTCATTTTTATCTGGTATTGCCCCTTTTAACACATCAGGCAGAGGTAAATTTATCTCCTTAAGTTCATTTCTAAAACTATTGAGAGGCGGGATAAGTAGTAACACGGTATTGATGCAAAAAATGAGCTCCAGGCCCAGGAAAAGCGCAGTAGATAACTTTTTTTCCAAATTATAATCATTAACAGCTTTCCCAACTTGTTCAAAGGCGTACTTTAAATTGTTCCATTGCAAAATATCTAAACCTTGCCCCCCCAAATAATTTTTAAGCATCTGCGAAATGAGTATTTCTACTTCTTTACGCACTAAATTCAGCTCACAGATTTCTTTTGAATTCAGTGAATCCAAAGTAATCTCGTTGATTAATTTGGCGAACTTGGGATTAAAAGTATTATTACCCAGGATCTCTTTATGAAGAAGTACGATAGGCTCCAGTATTTCAGAGCGATGTTTCTTTTTCTTTACATCATTTGATGATTTGACCGGCTGTGGTTTGTTTTCATTGGATGATGATTTTTTCTCAACATCAGGCACAGAATTTTGCCCCTGGTAAAACTTATCGACAAAATCACCGTAATCCAAATTGAGAAGAGATTTCTTCCTCGATTTGAATTCATCCTTGTTTGTCCTTTTTCCATTTAAATTATCTGGTCCACCTTGATTCATAAGCTCTTCATCCGGGATGATTTCTGCTGCAATGCGGCAAATAATCTATCAAGCGCTCTTTTTGTTGTCACTCATGTTCTGTTATCTCATCCAAATCAAAAAAAAATCGCCCCGGCATCATCTCTTTACCGGGGCATAACAAATATTTGAAATCTGCTGTAAATGGAATTTACTTCGGACAGGTGTTTTCAAAAAAAATCACTGAAAGAGAAGAGGCGCGAATTCCGCCAGATAGTCTCTCCAGTTGAGCCATGTGTGACCGCCTTCGGTTTCTTTCCAGGTAACATCAAATCCATTGTCTTCCAAAGTCTTGACAGTCAGTTTGGAGGTTTCGATCAGGAAGTCGTCTTTGCCTGTCGCAAACCAGACCAGTTCCAATCCTTCTTTGGCGGACTCGTCTTTGAGATGTTTTTTATTTTTATCCACCCAGTCTGAAGATTGGTTGATACCGAATACGCCAGAGCTGAAAACTCCAAAATAAGCAAAGTCTTTCAGGTTGGGGATAGCGATGTCGAGTGTGTGCGCTCCTCCCATGGATAAACCGGCAATGGCACGATTGGCGCGACCTTCTTTCACCCGGTAGCGTTTTTCGATCAAGGGTGTGATTTCTTCATGAAAATCTGTCACAAATTCCTGCATTTGAACCTGAAAAGGTTTGCCTCCACCGCGAAATGAAAATGCTCCAGTGTGTCCGTTTGGCATAACAACTATCATCGGCTGGGCTTTGCCTGCAGCGATCAGGTTGTCCAGGATGACTCCAGCGCGACCTACGGTGGACCAGGAGTCGTCGCTGTCACTGGCTCCGTGCAGAAGGTAGAATACCGGGTAGGATGCCGAACCGGACTCGTATCCTGGAGGAGTGTAAACATGAAGCCGACGGAATGTATGCAGCGATTTTGAATGGTAGGTGATTTCAGCGACCGCTCCAAGAGGGACGTCCTGAGTGTCGAATAAATCAGATCCGGTTACCTGGGCGAGACTCCAGCTTTGAGTATTGGATTCACTGTCATTGGTGTTTTTCGGATCGAGAATGCGTAGGCCATCGACAGTGAAATTATAACGATAGGATCCGGCGGGAACTGGGCCAACTTCTATTTCCCAGATACCTTCATTGTCACGTTTCATTTTTGCTCCTTGCCCCAGGCCTGGGATATCACTACTGCCCAAACTGACTTCCTCAGCATTGGGCGCATGGATACGAAAGATGAGTTTTTTTTCTTCAGTTTGTTCAACCGATTTGTAGTTCGGTACACGAGGACCAAACTGAGCCTGTGCTGTGGCGGATAACAGCAGCAAGGTTGTCAGAGTAATAGCAAAGATTTGTTTCATTGATTGGTTTCTAATAACAGAATTGGGTTGTTAAATTCAATTTTGAGACAGCTCCTCAATGGT
>JAUIHU010000213.1 GCA_030432175.1 Verrucomicrobiia bacterium
CCGCCTGATTCCGGAATGCTTTCCTGTGGATACGAAGGCGTCGGCAGACTGGCTTCTGTAGATCAAATTGTTGAAACCACATTGTCAGCCTGCCTGTAAAGACGCCGGTTAAAGACATTTCGTATCTCCAAAAGTCAACAGGATGAACCCGCATAACGGAATTCATCCCGGACAACTCTTGGCGACTTTGCGTCTTCGCGTGAGCCCAAAAACAAAACTCACCAAAGTCCTCTGGACTTCAAATCTTCTACCGCAGCAGCGTGAGCTTGATCAAAAACTGTTTTCATCGAAACCGGCTGACCTCCCATGCGCTTACTTTCATCTGCCGCTTCCATAAAAGTATAAATCTCCAAAGTCTCTGAATTGGGCACAGGCGTTTCTCCGGTTTTCAAAAACTGAGCAATCTCATATACCAATCCATCATATCGACCACCACCCGGCTGATTCGCAACCGACTTGGTTCCAAACAAAACCACCTGATGCGGAGTCGACGCATTGCGCAATCCACGCAAAGTTCCAACCTTTCCATCCTCCCAAACCCCAGTCACTACATCTGTATTATCTGTATGTGTTCTGGTGACTGTGACGCATCCTTCTCCGAGCGCTGTGTACAATGCTTCGGTAGGGTGAATCCCGTACCAGTACAAATCAGGATGGTGAGATTCGATTGTTGCCGGACCATAGGAAATCGCTCCCCTCACTTCTCCAACGTCCTGGGCCATCAATTCAGTCATGCCTTTGTAATAACGATAAGCTGAAGAACTGAACCATTTCACTCCATGCTTCTTCGCCAGCAGATCAATCGCAATCGCGTCCTGCAAAGATCCGGCGAGCGGTTTGTCAATAAAGACATTCTTCTTGGCCAGGATCACCGGGATGACTTGTTCCAGGTGCGGACGTCCATCCACACTTTCCAACATTACAACATCAACCTTCGAACATAATGTCTCAATGCAGTCCACGATCTCCACACCGAAATCATCCTTCATCTGCTCGGTGTAACCTTCGACCCGGTTGGCGCTTGAAGGAATATCCTCGCTGCCTCCTGAATACCCGGCAACCACACGAGCTACTCCGCCTCCGCCGACTTCTGGATTGTCTGAGTGCAACAATCGGGTAAATGCAATGACATGTGATGTATCCAGGCCAATCATCCCGACTTTCAAGGGTTCATCTGCTCTTAGAGCGCCCGCCATCAGGGCAGCGCTGGCAAACGAGATCGTCAATGCTCTGTGCATCCAGTTGGTTTTGTTGTTCATCATATGGATTATTTGTTGTTAAAAAGCCGTGCCTGGATGGGCACGGCTTTGTTTCGTTTCAAGGTTTTAACAGGTTACTTGGAATCTGGAAAAGTGGATCCATTACTCGGCGGAAATGTCATAGCAAATAATGATTTCCTGATCTCTCAAGTACAGTTTTCCGTCACTGACGACTGGATGAGTCCAGATTTTTCCGCGAGATGCACGCTGTTCAGTTTGAGGATCCAGTTCAAAGCGGCTGACCTCATTCCAACCTTCGTCAGTCGCTTCCACCAAAGCGAGTGTGCCATCATCTTCATGCAGGCAGTAAAGCATTCCATCAGCATAGGTCACAGCGCCTTTACCTAATTCACGGCGAGCGCTCCAGACTTCTTCACCGGAAGCAAAGTCCTGACACAACCAGCCGACTCCATCACTGTATCCGAAAAGTTTGTCTCCAACCAAAACCACACCACCATGGTGGTTTTTCATATTCCGATTTTTATAAACCTCTTCCACTGAGTGACCCTCTCCCAGTTTGACCAGCATACATCCAACTCCATAACCGCTTGATATATAAACGTAGCCATCTTTGAAAATGGGTGTCGGAATTACAGCAGTTCTGCCATTCCAATCAGCTCTCCACAACACATCGCCGTTGTCTGAATCAATTCCCACCAGACTTTCCTGAGTCAATTGAATGAACTGACGTTCCCCATTCCAGTCGGCTGCAATGATGGAAGAATACTGGGCTCCATCAGTCCAGTCTTCAGATTGCCAAACTTTCTTCCCGGTTAATTTGTCCAAAGCCAGCATCGCCCCTTGATCTCCACCCGGAGTACAAACCACCAGATCGCCATCGACCAGGGGAGATTCTGTGTATCCCCAGTTGGGAATTCCACCGCCATATTCGGACATGTTGGTTTGCCAGAGGATTTTTCCATCACATGCGTTTGCGCATACCAAATCTCCCTGTCCACCCAACGCATAAACCAACAATCCTTTCGAGGTATTGACAACGGTTGGGGTGCTTCTCGGACCATTCCCCCAGGCGTTAGTGAGCAAGCCACCCATTTCAGTGGACCATTTTTCGGTTCCGTCCTTGTCACTGATCGCAATCAGCATTTCTTTCTCACCTTTCGCTCCAAGCGTGTACAGCGTATCGCCTACCACTGCGATTCCTGCATAGCCAATACCGGCGTCACGGAAAATCCACTTTTTCTCAGGACCTCCCTCCGGCCAGGCTTTGAGTAAATTTTTCTCATGAGAAAGTCCTGTACGGTCGGATCCTCTCCATTGTGGCCAGTCGGTTGTTTCTGCTATCGCCCCGGAGAGGGATCCAAGCAGCGCCAGCATCATGCAACTTTTCAGGTTGTATTTCATATCTGTGTACTGATTGCGTTGGTTAAAGCTTCAATTTCAATAAATATCCAACCCTGCCAATTCAGGCAAAAAGTAAATGCGTAAAAAGAAGAGCGTTGAGTGGATACTGATTAAATCTGTTTGACGTCCGGATCTTGATTATTGATCAAAAAAATCACCCTGGCTGAGCGCTTGGAAATCAGGATTCTGAAGTCAATGCGTACATCAGGTGAGGTGAAAACAGCTCCGGTTCTAACAGGAAACTGTCGTGTCCTTTATCCGAATGCACGGTCAAGCGCATGGTTGGAACTTCGGCGTCTTTCAACACACGCGCTAATGTTTCCTGCTCGTCAGGATAAAAACAGACATCCGAATCAATTGTAAAAACCAGAAATTTCTGATGACGACACCTTCTGAACAACTCGGTGTAATCTTTTGACTTACCTTCTTTTAGTAAATCAAATCCCTGCCAGGCGTTGATAATATGAAGGTAAGTGTTGGCGTCAAAGCGTTTCACAAACTTCCGGCCCTGATGGAGAATATAGGATTCCAGCGGATGCTGTATTTGATACCACGAAAAATCCTTTTGCTTTTGAACAATCTCCGAGCTGGCTCGAAGCGTCATAGCTCCTAACGAGACAAATGTCTTGTGACTAATCATCCGCGCAGATGCAAGCCCAAAATCCGGGCGATTATCCGGCGTGTACTGTCCACCTTGAAAGTCAGGATCTCTCTCGATGGCGCAGATTTGTTCAAAATTGAGGATGCGCTGAAGTGGCGAGACTTCGATCCCGCTGGCAATGGATACCACCAGTTCAGTTCTATCGGGATAGCGAGTAGCCAGATTTACGGTTAAGAATCCACCGATGGACGCTCCTACAACTGCATGTAACTTTCCGATTCCCAAATGATCCAGCAGCCGCACCTGCGAATCAACAATGTCGGAAAATGTAATTAAGGGAAAATCAGGCCCATAAGTTTTTCCGGTCTGTGGATTTAATGAGCCCGGACCGGTAGATCCATAGCAGCCACCCAGGTAATTGGCGCAGATCACAAAAAACCGGTCGGTGTCCAAAGCCTTTCCTGATCCAATAAACTCCTCCCACCAACCCACCTGGCATTCAGAAGTCCAAAGCTCACCGACACCTTTCACACCAGGATTGAAACCGGCAGCATGCTGACTCCCGGTAAAAGCGTGAAAAAGCAAGATCGCATTGTCTGCTTTTTCATTCAGCTCTCCGTATGTTTCATACGCCAGTTCAATTTCCGGTAGATGACCACCCCGGAATAATTGAATCCCGGCGCCTTCATTATCGAATTTGAAGAATTGTGTTTCTGTTGGTGTTAATGTCGCGTTCATTGCGGATCCCAGACACACCAATCAATTAGGCTGTAGCAGCTTTCAAAGCCTGATCCAGATCAGCTTGAATATCATCTTTATGTTCCAATCCAATCGACAAACGCACCAGCTCCGGCCGAATTCCGCCTGAAATCTGTTGTTCTTCACTCATTTGTGAATGGGTAGTGGTAGCAGGATGAATCGCCAGACTCTTGGCGTCTCCGACATTCGCCAGATGTGAGAACAGCTTTAAACTCTCGATAAATTTCTTGCCGGCTTCCTTGCCTCCACGAATCCCAAACACCACCATGGCTCCACCTTTTCCACCCATGTATTTCTTCGCCAGTACATTTCCTGGATCACCTTCCAGGCCAGGATAGCGTACCCATTCTACACAAGGATGACTCTTCAGAAATTCAGCCGCAGAAAGTGAGTTTTCACAATGTCTTTCCATTCTCAATGGCAGCGTCTCGATTCCCTGTAAAAACATCCAGGCGTTGTCAGGCGTAATGCAGGATCCTAGATTTCTCAAAGGAATCACCCGCATCCGCAATATATAGGCCAGCGGGGAAAGATCACCCAAGTCATAAGCCCAACGCACGCCGTGATAGCTGCTTTCCGGTTGAGTCATCAATGGGAACTTATCAGATTTCCAGTCAAATTTTCCGGAATCCACCACTATGCCTCCGATCCCGACACCATGGCCTCCCATCCACTTCGTCAACGAATGCACCACAATATCGGCGCCGTGTTCAATCGGACGTTGCAGGTATGGTGTGGAAAAAGTGCTGTCTACCACTAATGGCAAGCCATTGGCGTGAGCAATGTCAGCAATTTTCTCAATATCTGCTACGTCCAGTCCCGGATTACTGACTGTTTCACAAAACAACAGCTTGGTCTGAGGGGTGATTGCTTTGGCAAAATTTTCCGGATCATTAGGATCCACAAAATTCACTTTGATCCCAAACTGCGGCAAAATGTCATTGAATTGCGTGAAAGTGCCTCCATAGAGGTTATTTGCGGAGACGATTTCATCACCATGTTTACAAATATTGATGATGGAATAAAAAACCGCGCTGGTCCCTGAAGACAATGCCAACGCAGCTGCGCCCCCTTCCAGGGCTGCAACTCGCTGTTCCAAAACGTCCTGTGTCGGATTCATGATCCGACTGTAGATATTCCCTAATTCCTTCAACGCAAACAAATTGGCTGCGTGTTCTGCGCTTTTGAATACAAAGGAAGAAGTTCTGTAAACAGGGACGGCTCTGGACAATGTGGTTGGATCAGGCTCGTGCCCGCCATGGAGGCATAAAGTTTCTAGTTTCATGATGGCTGCAGCCTAATCCTTACCCGCCCAGCTCTCAAGATGATAAAATCATAAAATCCGGGAAGAACTGCGCTTTCGAGGGGGACGCAACTCTTCCCGGATGACTCATTGGACCACGCTATGAATTGAACTCGCCCATGCTCTCTCTAACAAAGAGCCCAATCCTTTCAATGAGCGTGGATCATCGCATCTGCGATAATGAATGGTTTAAAGCAATCTACAGGCCAAAATGAAATCAGGATAAAATCACTCTGTAAAACTAAGTTATTTTTAACCTGCTTAATCAACTCAACCAGAACTTCAACCTTTGGATCACTGCAACCACTTCCAAACGGCAAGCGCTCCAAAAACATAAGCTGGAAGATTACAAAATGCGGTTACCCAGAGACTGGCTCGGGTTGCAGAATGGAGCTGTTCGGTTGTAATTTCTGAGGATTCTTCAGTTGAATGATCGCGCCGAGCTTCTTCCTCTTCCATCACACGACTTAAAAACTTCGGATCTGTATATACCTTTTTCCAGCTGTAGATCGTCCATCCTAATGCTACCACCAATCCAATTGGAGCACCCCAACCAATGGTTTCAACGATTTGAGGGATCCAGTAACCACAGAACAAATAGGCAAGAATTACGCTGGACAAAGCATCCATTGCCAACAAATGCGTCGCAAAATTCAGTCGCGATACATACCAGGCTCCCCCAACAACAGTCAGGAAGTAGAGTAGTAAATAAATTGTCGCCCAGGCTGGCATAATGATTTTTTCTGAATCAAATAAAAAAAGACCGGTCGATGTAGACACATCAACCGGTCTTTTATCAATTCATTTTAATGAACTGTTTTCAGCGCATTGTCCGGATTTACCTCAAAGGCAACAGGTTTGAAATGAACTTCCATTTTTCCACCGGAATGCAACTGGAAGGCTGTGACGCCTTTCAAAGCGCCTTCCGGATCTTGCAAATCCACGCATTTTTTCCCATTAATCGCAGTTTGAATATGATGATCCACAGCCAGTATTTCGTAGGTATTCCATTCTCCCACTCGGACATGACTGTCACCTGGTCGATCCCATAAGAGGGCTCTTCCGTGCTCTTCATACAATTTGCCCCACCAGCCAGCGCCAATATCAGCTTGATAGCCTTTCACATCACCATTTTCAAGAACACTGCTGCGGAACTGAACTCCACTGTTTTCCGAGTTCGGATCCAGGCGCACTTTCAGGATCAGTCGAAAATCACCCAGAAGCATCTGACTTTTCAGGAATTCATTGTGATCCAACCCTTCAGATCGACCGATGATCACTCCATCTTCAACGCTCCAAAGCGCCTCATCTCCATCCCAACCAGCCAGTGAGTTTCCATCAAAGAAAAGTCCGACATTGTCCGGAGTCGCTTCAATGACCGTCTGGGTGGAACTGCCAAGGTAGGCAATCAAGTCCCGTACATCCTGTTCCGAATAAGCTGCCAGCAAACCTTCAGGCATCATAGAGGTTTCGTCCTGTTCCATGCCGACGATTTCATCCTTGGGCAATGTCAATGTCTCGGTTGGCGTCAGAACTGTCCACGCCGAATCGTTTTGCCCGGTGACAATCCCTGTGACCACGCGAAAATCATCTGTTTCAAAGGTCGTGGATCGATAATCATTGGGAATCACCGCATTCGGAGTCACGATGTTTTCCAGGATATAATCCAGATCGGCGCGATTGGATCCAGTAATGTCCGGTCCCACATTACCACCAACGCCAAAGAGTTGGTGACATTGCTGACAGGTTTGACTGAAAAGTAATCGTCCATGAGCCAAGTCTGGCTCGGGCGCGTCTTCGTTTAGGACAATGGCTTTGAACTTCTCGATTTCCTTCAACTTCTCTTCTGGATTGTCACGAGCCACTCCCCATACCGAAGCGATGGCTTCATCAATACCCGCATCATCCAAACGACGCATTTGTCGAACCAGATCCGCGCTGACATCACGCGTGTCCACAGTTCCGTCCTTCATGGCTTGCACCAAAGCTTGGGCGAAAGATTTTCGTGAGACTAAAGTTGCTAATGCGTCTCTTTTTT
>JAUIHU010000214.1 GCA_030432175.1 Verrucomicrobiia bacterium
GTCGTCATCCACAACCAACAGATCCAACGGGCAATGCTCGCGAATCTCAGAGAGCTTTTCAACCAGCTTGGGCAGGTTATCAATCTCGTTGTAAGTCGGGGAAACAACAATAGATTGAACCGCCCCCGCCGAGGGACGGTTCGCTTCCTCAAGATCAACGCGCGCTGTGTGGGTTTTCTGGACGGAATGCTGCATTCGGTGGGTTGGACCACGCAGGGCTTTTAATGTGTCAAAATGTGATGAGAAAGCCCTGACTCAAAGTAGCTGAACTCAACCAATCAGGCGGTTTTCAATCCCAGCCCCAATGCTTCCTTGCAGTATTGAATGCTACGTTCCAACTCAGCCAACTGCCCCAGTTGTTCTGTTTCACGTCTGGTGGAGCCCTTGGGATTCTCAGCTGGCTGGTAAGGGTTGCCGGCTTTAGATAATTCAACAAATCGCGCGAAATCCTTGGCCCGCGCTTCCGGGTAAACATTCCAGAATCCCGGATCACCATAGACCGAATAGTCGCGGGGAATACCGGAAATGATTTCCAAAATGAAGGGTGTATCAGGACACAACTCAGAATACTTCCTGACATATTCTTTAAAATCTACCGAGCCTTCGCCAATAGCCGTCCACGCCACTCCAATGCTCTTTTCTTTCTCCCAGACTGCCGAATCACGCAACCCGGTAGAAACTGCATAAGGCGCCAGGATTTCCAGACTGGCTGTTGGATCCTCAATCGTCCAGGTTGCATTCCCGCTATCCATGGTAGCCCCGACAAATTCCGGTCCGGCTTCTTCAATCAGCTGAACCAGTTCCCAGGATTGCATGTCACCAGCATGATTTTCCACGGCGATTTTAACTCCGGCATCCAAAGCTTGAGATCGCACGGATTGGAGCGTTTTGACCATTTCTTTAATGTGGCGCCAGATGCCGCCTTCGCCCTGGCGATCTCTACCTGTTCCCAGATAGCACCGGGCCACTGGAGATCCGAGCGCTTTGGCGACTCGAATGGTCAGTTCCAAATGCTCTTGAGCCGTGCCGTGTCGATCATTAAAAGCGCCGGAAGATGGGCACACACCACCTGTCCCTGCGTGGATCTTCAATCCAAGATCATCCGCTTTCATCTTCACATCCCTCAGAGCGCAATCTTCAAAGCTCTCATAGACGTCCAGATCGGAGAACATGATGTAATCAACCTGCTGTTTAGCAGCATAATCCAGCAGTGCGGACGCCTTCCATCCCAATGCGCGTATTGAGAAATTATCGAACCCAAGCGCAATTCTCTTGGATCCGGTATTATTCTGCGCCAGAGCGGCTCCAGTAAAACGCGTCAACCCGGAGGTGGTGAGCGCAGCGCCTGCCGACCATGCCAGGGAACTTTTTAAAAACGAACGCCGAGTGGATGGGTGGTTTGATTGATCCATACGATTCAGGGATTTAAAATATAGAAATTCCAACAAACAATCCTGCTTCCAATCATAAAACAGCCTTACCAGAAGGCTTATTTCAGAATTTTACCCACAGGAAACGATAAGAAATTACCAAAGATAATCCGAAAGGTAAAGGATCCAGCTCTCTTTCAGGATTAATTGGTTGCGATTGAAAGTGGGTGGAGCCCTGGGATCGCTGAGCCCCAGCTCGGCGAGTGGAGCCAGTATTGAATTTGAGCTGAACTGTGAAGCTCCACTCTTTTCAAATCACACTCGCTGTCGGGGTGGGCGAGAAAATGAAAAATAATTTCTTTTAGCGTCAAATAGCACAAGAGGTAGAAAATTTGGGTGTCAAAAAGATGTATTCAGACTCTTACTCAATGCCCCCAGCGCCAAAGGCGCGACACATACCAGCCTGGGCTGCCAGGCCCAGGACGGCATTCTCCTCAAATATAAGGGCTGAAGGCCCGACTCATATCCACAATATTTTCTAGCAACATATGTTTTGTGCCGGACTTTCAGCCTTTGGAGACTAAACTTGCGGCCATTCAGGACAATCAGAATTTCATCCAGGAATAATGAATGAATAGAAAGCAAATCATAAAAACAGTCTCCCGAAAGGCAACAGCGCCTAAAATTGTTTCCGTTATCATCGAAAACCAGCAGTTAGATGATCCAAATGACAAAATTGTTGTTTTTGAATCCGATGACGGAAGTTCGATCAAATTAAGAGTTGGTGTCTTCCAGAATTCATTTGTTGAGGGAATTCTCCGGGCTCAACAACGGATCATCGACTCATCACTGAGTGACCCGGGCAAACGAACAAACATCCCAAAAGCGCCGACTGTAAATTGATAAATCGGCAAATTTAGAGGGGGGGGAGCGTTTTTTATCTTCAATTGACTGCGACGATTCTCATTCTTGGTAGGTAATCCAAAGTGTGTCTCTCCTTCAACCATTGTCTTACGGCATAAAAAACCATGTCTCCAAGAACAAAAGACACTTGTAATGATATTGGTTTCCAGGCAATACTGTTTTAATAATCCGTTAGCCGAACAACCAAAACAGAAGTTTCATGAAGAAGCGCTGGAGATTTGAAGGATTGTGGATATGATGAACAGAGTAAGGCAAGAACGGATGCGGTCCATAGCAGCATCCAACAAAGCATCATAGGAATTAAGAATTTACCGAACCGTAGATTGACATTGGCCAGGTCGGTTCGGATGAAAGAGAGACTTTGAGGAAAGTTCAGGGGAAAAGAAGTGGGGGGGAGCTTGCCTCATGAACTAAAGCAACAGGATTCGACCCCGATCGGTCGAATCAACACCCAACCGACTGGAGTTTTCAGTCGACAGGGAACGAGAAAAACGGTAATCAGCGGTAAAAATCGTGCGTGTGCCCGCTGGTGGCCGTTTTTCTTTTTTTGTTATGCCTATCAAACCTCTGGACCTCAAACGGATTCAGGTCTTTCCTCTCGAATCTCGCAAAAGTCTGACCCGCGTTGAAGATATCCTGATCGACCCGGATGAAGCGCCTCCCGCGATTGAAGATTCCAGATTGAAAAACCAGATCGAAAACCTGGCGCAACTGATTCTGAAGGCTAAGACAAAAGACGCAGGGATCCAGCTGATTTATGGAGCCCATCTTTTAAGAAATGGCGCAGCTCTGATCCTGGAAGAAATGATGTCCCGAGGTTGGGTGACTCATATTGCGACAAATGGCGCCGGCACGATTCATGACTGGGAGTACGCGTTTCTGGGCCGGTCCACTGAAAGCGTGCGTGAGAATGTCGCTACAGGAACCTTCGGAGCCTGGGAGGAAACCGGCAAAAACATTCACATTGCTTTGGCCCTGGGAGGGATCCGAGGTGAAGGCTACGGAGCTGCTTTAGGGCGTTTCATTTTGAACGATGGCGGTGTATTCCCTTCCCCGGAATCTTTGGAACGGGTGCTCCGGGAAGATCCAGGACATCCGCTGGCTCCGGCCAGGGCGGATTTACTCTCGTTAATGCGTGAGTTCGGGTTTCAGGAAGGACGATACACGGTTGAGCATCCCTGGAAACATGCATCAATCCTGGCGCAGGCGGCACGACATCAAATTCCACTAACCGTCCACCCTGGGATTGGTTATGACATTGTAAGCGTCAACCCAATGTTCAACGGAGCCATTCTCGGACGGGCAGCTCAAAAAGATTTCCAATGGTTTTGTGGCGCGGTGGAGACTTTGGATTCCGGAGTCACATTGTCAGTTGGGTCTGCCATCATGGGACCTCAGGTATTTGAAAAGAGTCTGAGTGTTGTGCACAATCTGAGGCTGCAGGAAAAACGGCCTTTGGTTAAAGACATGACCATTGCTGTCGTGGATCTACAGGATGGCGGCGGATGGGACTGGACCCAGGGTGAGCCACCCAAGACCAATCCTGCATATTATCTTCGATTTTGTAAAAGTTACGCCCGGATGGGAGGTGCGATGCACTACCTTCAGTGCGATAATGCCCTGTTCATTCAAAGCCTCTTTCATGAATTGAAAAATCGCTCCGGGGCTTAGCCATCGTCATGGGACATTTCATTCACCAATAATCTTCACCAGAACCCGTTTTCTGCGGCGACCGTCAAATTCGCCGTAGAAAATCTGCTCCCACGGGCCAAGATCCAGTTTACCTTCCGTAATGGCCACGACGACCTCACGTCCCATGATTTGCCGTTTCAAATGCGCGTCTCCGTTATCCTCACCGGTTTGGTTGTGACGGTATCGTGAAATGGGCTCATGTGGCGCCAATTCTTCCAACCAATCGTCGTAATCCTGCAGAAGACCGCCTTCGTCGTCATTGATATAGACACTTGCAGTGATATGCATCGCATTGACCAAAACCAGTCCCTCCTGCACACCGCTATCAGTCACCAGCTCTTCAACCGTGTCGGTGATATTTCTGAAGCCACGTCGGGATGGAATCTCGAACCACAAGTGTTTCGTCAGTGATTTCATAACACAGCCAAGCATGCCTGCGGAAAGCAGATCGTTCAAGACCAGGGAAAAGAGAGGACGGGAGAATGAAGCGTTAAAAATTTTTAATTACGCAAACAGTTTTCCTGCAGTATTCTAAGATTGATGAATATTGGTGTTCCAAAGGAAATCAAAATTGAAGAAAGTCGCGTTTCAGTCACTCCATCTGGGGTTCGAAAATTAGTTCAGGCTGGACATTGCGTCACTGTAGAAAGTGGCGCTGGCGCTGGTTCAGGCTACCCGGATACAGAGTATGCAGACGCAGGGGCTCAAATGGAAACCGATGTCGAAACTCTGTTCCGAAATGCAGAGATGATCATCAAGGTCAAAGAACCCCAACCCGAAGAATACTCACGACTTCAACCTGAACAAATCCTGTTCACCTACTTACACCTGGCCGCCGACCCCAAACTGATTCGTGGACTTCTGGATTCCGGCTGTATTGCTCTGGGCTACGAAACCCTGCAACGCAATCGTCGGTTACCACTACTGGAACCGATGAGTGAAATCGCCGGTCGTATGGCTCCATTGATGGGCGCCTATTTCCTTGGCGGCCCAAGAGGCGGTAAAGGAATCCTTTTGTCAGGCAGTCCTGGATCCTTTCCCGGACAGGTCGTGGTGATCGGGGGAGGATCCGCCGGTTTTAATGCAGCGCGAATTGCTATCGGATTGGGAGCCGATGTTACGATCATGGAAATTGATTTCGAAAGAGTTCGACAGCTTGAGAATCATTTTCCGGGCGCTCGTGTACTGTATTCAGACGAGGAATATCTTTCAAGACTGCTCCCCAGAGCGGATCTGATCATTTGCGCAGCATTGATTCCTGGAGCGAAAGCGCCGGTATTACTACGTCGGGAACACCTGCGTCAGATGAAACCCGGCAGCGTCATTGTCGACATCGCTATTGATCAGGGAGGCTGCGCTGAAACCTCTCGACCCACATCCCATCAGGATCCGGTTTACCAGGAAGAATCAGTAGTTCACTACTGTGTTACCAACATGCCCGGAGCCTATGCTCGCACCTCCACTCAGGCGTTGACCCACGTGACGCTTCCCTACATCGAAAAAATTTCAACCCTCGGCCTGGACACAGCCTGCGAGCAACTCCCCGAAATCCAATCCGCCATTAATATCCGCTCAGGCAAAGCTGTCCATCCAGCAGCTCAGCTATAGTTTTCTCTCTGGGGGGTCTGGGGGGTCAGTCAAAGAATTTTGACTAAATATTAGTCTTGGCTAATTTAATGTCAAAATTCTTTGACTGACCCCCCAGAGATGATAAACCCATTTTCATGAAAATCCTGCATCTGACGGCTGGCGCTATGTTTGGCGGCGTGGAGAGTCTGGCGCTGACTTTGACTCAAGCCAAGGAGTATGGATCGGGATTAGTTTCGCATTTTGGAGTTTGCTTTGAAGGGGAGTTGACTCAGCGGTTGTCGGAACGCCGCGTTCCGTGGCGGAATCTGGGGGTGGTGAGCTGGAGTCGTCCGTGGACGATGTGGAAAGCCAATCAGCGGTTGCGGGAGTGGATTCAGTCTGAAAAGTTCGACGCGTTCGTCTGCCATTCCTGTTGGCCACATGCTATTTTCTCTCGAACTCTGCGCAGAACCCAACCGAAAACACCTTTGTACTTCTGGATTCATGATCAGCCTACCGGACATTGGTTGGAAAAGTTGTCGCGATTCATTCCACCCAAAGCAGTGATTGCCGGTAGTTCGTTTATTGGATCCCAGGCGCCACTTATATTTCCAAAAACGCCTGTGCAGATTGCTCATATTCCTGTCGTGGACCATTCTGTTGCCGAATCCGACAGAGGTGTTTGCCGTTCCCGGATTCGTCAAGAGCTGAATACGCCGGAATCGACTCGGGTATTGATTCTTGTTGGAAGGATGGCAGAGTTGAAAGGGTATGATGTTTTACTTCAGGCGCTGGATCGGCTTCAGCGACGCCCGGGATTTACATTGGAATCTCCATGGCGTCTCTGGATTGTTGGAGCGCCACAAAATGCAGAGGAGGAGGTTTATTTCCAGAATCTTCAACATAGGGTGGAATCAGCAGGCCTGAGCCAGCAGGTTCAGTTTTTAGGATTTCGCAAAGATGTTCCGGAGTTACTGAGCGCTGCAGATTGGTATTGTCAGCCAAACATTCTGCCGGAATCGTTCGGAATCAGTTTTGTTGAAGCGCTTTACGCGGGCTTGCCGGTACTGACTTCGGAAATCGGTGGAGGCAAGGAAATCGTCACTTCAGATTGTGGCCTTCTGTCTCCCCCAAATGATCCAACCGGGCTGGAGGCGTGTTTGAGAAAAGTTCTGGGTCCAGGAGCCAAGGATCTTTCAAATACGCTCCGTCCCAATTGCCGCTCCAGAGCCCGGAAATTGTGTGATCCGGTTCAACAGTTTCTCCGAATCGAAAAGATTTTGCAGAGCTGACACTTCTCATTCCTCACAAGAAGCCCGGAGCGTTGGGCGGTCATGTGCTGTTTTAAAATGCAATGTTGCAACTGTCGGCAGGGAGCCGCTCAAGGAAGGCAGGTCATTTCGGTTCAGGTTGAATTATTCCGTTTTCAATGCGGACATTGGGCATTAAGGTGATTTCATGTCACAGATCCGATTGCTGCCTTCAAAATGGCTCCGATTAGTTGGTTATGCCTCCCTCGTTGCAGCGTTTACATTGTCGTTTGCTCCATCAACGCAGGCCGCTGGACGTAAAATCCAATTAGGGAGTGAAGGGCTTCACGCTTTAAATTTTAAACAGCTTCAAGGTAAACGAGTGGGATTGCTGACCAATCCTTCGGGGATGAATCAGTCCGGAACTTCCACCATTCAACTCTTTCATCAGGATCCTCGTGTCAATCTGGTGGCCTTGTATGGTCCGGAGCATGGAGTTTACGGCGATGAGAAGG
>JAUIHU010000215.1 GCA_030432175.1 Verrucomicrobiia bacterium
AACCCAGGGTAGCTCGTGCCTCGCAACCCTGGGCTGTGCTCCAGAATCCCGTTGGGATTCCAACTGTTTCCGAGTCACAATTTTTTGGGTGTCAAAGATTTTTAAAGATTTTTCCTACTCAATGACACTAGCGCCAACGGCTCGACACATACCAGCCAGGGCTGCCAGCTGGCCCAGGCTGGTATGTATCAGGCCTTCGGCCTTGGAAAGTTAAAGGAGGATTGGCTGTTGATTCACGCAGTCCACTTCAAAAGCCAGCTCCGCTCGCCGAGCTGGGGCTCAGCGGTCCGCAGGCGCCACCCACTTTTAATCGCACCCGGAACTAATTGAAAGGATGCTGGCTCCACTCGCCGAGCTGGGACTCAGCGTTCCCAGGGAGCCACCCGACTTGAATCACACCCGCATGATCTTGTGAAAAGTAATCCTGCTTCCATTTATTGAAACGAATTTGTAGAGTTCTGTCATGAACCCTGCATCCAATAACTCCTCCGGGACGCCGAAACCTCTTGAGCGGCGTCGATTTATTCAAACATTAACTCAAGGAGCTGCGGGAGCCGCGGCGTTGGGAATGATTGGCGCCAAAAAAGGATTTTCGCAGAATGCAGCTCCAGCGTCTGGTTCTGTTTTGGGATCCAATGAACGGATTCGAGTCGGTGTCATGGGACTGAGTAGAGGGATGGCGCATGTTCGGGGAGCCATTGCAAATGACAATGTTGAAGTGGCTTATGTTTGCGATATTGACACTAACCGAATCGATCGAGCTGTCAGTGATACTGAAAAAAGACAGGGCAAAGCAGCCAAAGGGGTTCAGGATTTCAGAAGAATCCTGGATGATCAGGACGTCGATGTTCTGATGGTCGCCACGCCAAACCACTGGCATGCTCCTGCCACGATATTAGGCTGCGCTGCGGGTAAACACGTTTATGTGGAAAAGCCGGGTAGTCATAATCCATGGGAAGCTTTGAAAATGGTCGAAGCCTCTCGTGTGCACAATCGTCACGTGCAGATGGGAAATCAACGTCGCACCTGGCCAGCAATCATTGAAGCCATCGAAAAACTCAAGGCCGGCGTGATTGGGCCGGTAAGATCTGCGCGTTGTTGGTATGACAATGCTCGTGGATCCATTGGGAAAGGAAAGCCGGCGCCTGTTCCGGAAAATCTGGATTACTCATTATGGCAAGGAGTGGCTCCGGTTCGTCCCTATAAAGACAACCTCATCCATTACAACTGGCACTGGCATTGGCATTGGGGAAATGGCGAGCTTGGGAACAATGGGATCCACGCTTTAGATCTAGCCCGTTGGGGATTGGGCGTCGATTACCCGGTTCAAGTGACGTACAATGGAGGACGTTACCACTACGATGATGACCAGGAAACCCCGGACACCGGACTCGCGACTTATGATTTTGGAGGAAAACTGGCGCACTGGGATGGCAGCAGTTGCTTGCCGAGAAAAGAAGAGAAGCATGATTTTGTTCGTTTCTATGGTGACGGAGGAACACTCGCAATTCGCGGAGGCGGTTACGTTGTCTACGACATTAATGGGAAAGAAGTGGAACGCGCCTCAGGTCCGGGAGGTGAAGTGACTCACATTAACAATCTGTTTGAAGCCATTCGCAATGGGGCAAAGTTGAACTCCGAGATTGGTGACGGACAGATCAGCACAATGCTCTGCCATCTGGGAAATATCGCTTATCGTACGCGCAGCATGGTGGTGTGTGATCCAGAGACCGGCATGATCGAAAATCCAGGTTACGTCGGTAACTTGTGGAAGCGCCAATATCGTCCAGGTTGGGAACCACAAGTGTAGAACGCAGGCGGTAAACTGATGAAGCGGGATGAGCGACTGACTGCGGTCATCCTGTTTTGTCAGTTATTTTTGAATGGCGAACTCACCAGAATAACCAGTAGTAACAGTCAGACGCTTTTCTGATTTTCTTAGTATGTCCAGATTTCCTTTGATCCTGTCTCCCAATCGAACCATTGAGATAATATCACTTTGCTTTGCATTTGCGCTGGGTGCATTTGCATTGAAATCTGAAGGAGCCATTGGCCTTTCCCCGGTAAGAATAACCCGACCACAACCCAAGCCACTCAACGGAGATGAACTGGTTCACCAGTATTTCAAGAAAAGAACCGAGGCATTGGAACGTCGTACACTGAGTCTGGTTGAAGCCAGGAATCTGGAAGATTGGGAAAAGACTCAGCGCCAATTGAGATTGCAACTTCAGGACATGCTTGGACTCAACCCCTGGCCGGAGCGCACGGACCTGAAGCCGGAGGTCACGGGTACGATTGAAAAAGAAGATTACCGCGTGGAGAAGATTCATTTCCAATCCTCTCCCGGACTCTACGTAACGGCCAACCTGTACGTCCCTAAAGGAATATCCAAACCTGCGCCGACGATTTTATACGTTTGTGGGCATTCCCATCAGATCGAAGGCGACGTCAGTTACGGCAATAAAACCGGATACCACCATCACGGTGTATGGTTTGCGCGAAATGGATACGTCTGTCTGATGATTGATACATTGCAATTGGGAGAAATACAGGGGATCCATCACGGCACGTACCGATACGGACGATGGGATTGGAACGCGAGAGGGTACACCCCGGCAGGAGTGGAAGCGTGGAACTCGATTCGGGCCATTGATTATCTTGAAACACGACCCGAAGTAGACGCCAAGCGGATTGGGATCACTGGTCGTTCCGGAGGTGGAGCGTATTCATGGTGGACGGCAGCATTGGATCAACGCATCCAGGTAGCGGCGCCGGTGGCTGGAATTACCGACTTGAGAAATCACGTTATTGACGGCGTCGTGGCAGGGCACTGTGACTGCATGTTCATGGTCAATACTTATGGCTGGGATTATCCGTTGGTGGCAGCGATGGTGGCTCCACGGCCGTTGTTGATTTTGAACTCGGACAAAGACTCCATTTTTCCGCTGGATGGAGTCGTTCGAACGCATGCTTTTCTTAAAAAGATTTACGAATTGCACGGCGCCGAAAACAACCTGGGATTGACCATCACCGATGGTCCGCACCAGGATACTCAACAGCTCAGGATTCCGGCTTTTCATTGGTTCGATCGATTTTTAAAGCAGGATGAACAACTGATTGAAATGGCTGCGGAAAAAACACTGAACCGCAAAGATCTGAGAGTGTTTGGGGATCAATTGCCAGAGGATGAAATCAATACGACGATTGACGATTCGTTCGTGCCGGAAGTGGATCTGGAAGTTCCAAGGGGGCTGGCTGAATGGGCAAGATTGCGCGGATCTATGTTGAGCGGGTTGAAGGAACTATCCTTTGGGAGTTGGAGTTGGGGAAGAGATTTATGGAATGCTCCTGCGCCGAAGCTGGTTACAATCTCTGGTGGCGCTGGTATGGGCGTCCAGGATGACGTAGAATTTGGCGTGGAAGTTCGGGTGATTGAAATGGAGTCAGAATCTGGTTACCCACTCAGGATGATTCATCTTTCCCATTCTGAAGGTTCTAAAGATCAGAATGCAAATGTCTGCTTGCAAATCGTTGGAGGTGAGGACTGGGATGAGGCTTTGGCTGGTTTGAGGTTCGGAATGCGCGACAATTTTTCGGTGATTCAATCTGCGTTGGGAGCTGAAGAAGATTTACCTGAACCGGACCCGGCAGTTTGGGATGAATTGTCACAGCAAGCCGATGACTTGTGGATTGCAGCGCCGAGAGGGATCGGACCGACTGCGTGGACGGAGAATGCTCGTGATCGGGTACAAATCCGGCGACGATTTCAATTACTGGGAGAAACGCAAGATGGGATGCGCGTTTGGGATGTGATTCAAGTCATTAGAGCGATCCAGGAAACCGGCGCTTCCATCAATTTACAGGCCTCGGGAGCTATGGGTGGTTTGGGGTTGGTCGCCTCAATTGTTGCAGGCGATTTGTTGGATTCCTCCACCATATCAAGCTTCCATTGGCAGAATCCGGTCCCTCTCTTTGGTTCGGTGGATCCCGTGATCTTGAATCGTAAGAAGGCGTTGGCCTGGAATCAGGCGCTTGCTTTGGGATTGGAATCATATCCGATTACGCTTGAAGTGACTGAAGCTCAGATGGAGGGATTGCGGGATGGGGTTCTCAACTGGGTTTTGAAGTGGGCTGAAGCAACAGCAACTCCAATGACTCGATTGGAAATCAAAGGGACGGCTGAGAAGTAGTTAGCGACTCAGTGATACAAACTTAATTCACGCGTTGAATGATCCATTCTGAACTGCCTGACCCATTTCAAATCGACAGCATGTTTCCCTACTGGAGAGAATGGGATCATGCTTCGATTTTTAAAGGACTGCATGCTCCCTGGGAGGCTTTAGATCGTCTTGAGGATTACTTGCAGAAATGGGTTGGTGATCATTTGGATGAACAATTTCGCCCTCCCAAGAATGCTCCATTCCACTGCGAGGGTCCGGTATGGATTGGACCTGGAACTGTGATTGAACCTGGAGCGATGATTCGAGGTCCGGTGATCATCGGATCCAATTGTCAGATCAGGCATAGCGCTTATGTCAGGGATGGGGTTGTCGTTGGATCCCATTCTGTTGTTGGGCATTGCGTAGAAGTCAAAGCCTCTATCCTGATGCCGGAATGTGAAGTTCCACATTTCAACTACGTAGGCGACTCCGTGCTCGGACGGCGAGTGCATTTGGGCGCTGGAGCGGTTTTATCGAATGTAAGACAAGACCGGCAGGATATTCAAATTCGCATTGGGAATCGGGTATGGGATACGAGACGTTGGAAAGTCGGAGCGATGTTGGCAGATGGAGTGGAAGTGGGATGCAATACCGTCCTGAATCCGGGAATGGTAGTCCCTCAGGGTTGGGTGGGGCGGCCAGGGAAATCTTATTCCATGAAGGATATTGTGTGAGATTCAGAGTGGGTGGCGCGAAAATGCAAATTTTCTGGTTTTAGCATCAAATGGCTTAATCATTAGAAAATTTGGGTGTCAAACATTTACTTAAACCAAAGTCAGTATAGCCACTCCGATTACGGCAATAACACCGCCAATTAAAGACCTGCGGGTCGGGCGTTCCCCTTCCATCCAACGCGAGAATGGAATCACTGTCAGTGGAGTTAACGCGACAATTGAAAGAACGATACCTGTTTTAGTTGTGGCCAGGGCCCATTGATAACAGGCAATTCCAATGATGGGGCCAGCCAGACAGTTGATCCATACGAATGCCCAGGTGGGCACGCGTGCTTTCCAATCATCTTGAAGTTGTTGGGAAGCATTGGCTTCGTTGTGTTTGGAATAACCACGAAACCTGGAATATCGGTGGGCGATCCAGAATCCGATTCCGCTGACGAGAACACCGCCCAGTATTCGTTGATATCCAGCGTTCAAGCCATTGATGGTGAAATTCTGAGCATCTCCCAGAGAGTAAGCCTGACGACTGAGAACGGCGCCTCCACCTTGTCCTAATCCGGCCAATACACCAAAAGCAATACCGATCCAGAATGTGGGTGTCCAACTGGAGTTGCCATGAGGCTTTGTGGCTCCGGGCAAATCGCTTGGAGAAGGAGCAACAGCCAAACCCACTCCGGCCAGAATTGTCGTAGCGCTGATGATTTCCGTTTGGGTCATGGTTTCATTCATCCAGAGCCATTCGATCAAGGCGGCAAATGGAGCGGCCAGGCATTGAGTCAATAAAACGCAGAGCCTCGATCCAATTCGAGGTAATGCTTGGAACAAAGCAATATCGCCAATGCCGAAACCGACTACCCCGCTGAGAAAGAAATACCAGAATCCAGGACCTTGAATACCAACGCCAACCGAATGTGCATATACTGCCAGAAGCGCTGTCGCCAATGCCAATCTCCAGAAATTGGCAGCGTTGGATCCCATTCGCACCGCAGTCTGAGTTGCTGCAACAGCGGAGACTGAAAAGAATAATGTCGTTAAAAAAGCTGGAATCATGTTTGGTTCAAAGGTCTCTAATGAAATCGAATCCTCAGTCAAACAACACAAAAATCAAAGAGATTATCCAGTATCTTCTTTGCATGAGCATTTGAATACTGTAAGTATTTTCAGTAACAAAGTAGAAAATTCGACCATGAAGTGAAATCGTAATGGACCAGGAGTCTCAATCATCATCAGGTCAGCGCAGAGAGCTGCAACGGAGCGGCGGCTCTGAAAAAGAAGCTCATTGGACGATACCACCCCTGGAAGATTTGGTGGAATCGAATAAGGCAACAGAGCAAACGCAAAATGGTCAGGAAGATTCTTCCAAATCTGCGCATGAACCTGATCTGCCTGAAATTCAGAAGGTGGATATTTCTGGTCAGGTCGATGTCATGCCGTCCTCATGTGAAAATCAGTCTGTGGAACTGGTTCCTGCAGGCGCCAATTTGGAGAAGGAATCTGATAGAGGATCAGCATCAGGTAAATATTCGATGGGGTTGGATTTGTTGGGACAAGGTTGGGTGTCAAGAAAAGGGCGACGAATTCGGTACAAGCTTTGGGAGTTGGTAGGGAAGCATAAACGGGATATTTTGCGGACTTATGTGATTCAAACCCGGGATGATCAGCAGGTAGCGGAAGATCATTTCAAGGATGCGCTTGGTCGATTGAAGGATGTTTACAAATATCAGACGACACCTTTGGAAACTGTTTACCGCAATCTGATGAAAAACTATCGGAAGTGCTTGAAAAAAGCTGAGATGATTTCTGGGAGAATTGAGCAAATCAAGGTGATTTCCAAGGATTTGTTTGAAGAATGGGAGCAGGAGGCCGAGTGGATTCAGAATGAAAGATTGAAGCAGAAAAGTCTGAAAAAGCTGGAGCAAACTCAACACAAGCTGGAGGCGTTGACTGAGGCTTTAGAGGTGGCTGAAGCTAGTATGGAGCCGGTGTTGGTCCAGTTTTATGACCAGGCATTGTATCTCAAACATAACCTGAATGCTCAGGCTGTCGGTGTTTTAAAAGCTGAAGCTCGAAGTGTGGAGCGGGAGATTAAGAAGCTCGTGAAGCAGATGAATCAAGCCATTAAGAAAGCGGATTCGTTCGTTGAGGCGCTGCCGTGAATTTGGTGAATTCTGGCTGAACTGTGCAAAAAAAGACGTCCTGGTGAGGACGTCTTAAATAAATCTATCAGATATAGGTCCAAATTTATTTCCGTCTTGTGGAATGGTCCTGTAGCCACCACACGTCAGCATTTCCTGGAGAAGGCTGATTTAACGGAATGTCTCCATTCTGTTGCAATGCTGGAATGGTTCTTGGATCAACCCATTTTTTGATAATGGCATGTCCATCAGCAAATGAAATTCCTGCGGCGTTGTTATGATACGCTGCT
>JAUIHU010000216.1 GCA_030432175.1 Verrucomicrobiia bacterium
CTGGGAAGATGAATTGGTTTCCAACGCTGTAACCTTTTCGAGATGGCAGACGAAATGAGAGGATGTGAGAGATAGACCGACCGTCAATGCTGGATCCCTCGCTCAGAAAATAAAGTCAGCTAATGTTTATGAACCTGCTTTTCAATAAATCTCGTCAGCTTTTCTTTCCCTCAACTGACACGAATCGAATTTTGTCTGCTCGGATCTTATTACTCTGTTTGCTTGGGCTAAGTGTCGGGTGTGGTCCGAACGCAAAGGAAATACCTGCTGAGCCGGAAGCTGCTATTGATTCACTGGTGGAAAATCTCAAAGCGCACCAGCCTCAAGCGCTTTGGCATGCGATGCCGGCGAAATATCAGAGTGATTTGCGTGAGGTAATCGGCGCATTTTGCGATCACATGGATCCAAAGATATACGATCGATCCATGGCTCTAACAAGCAAGCTGGCTGACGTTCTGGAGACTAAAAAAGATTTCTTTTATAACAGTCCGGTAGCGCTGAGCACTCCCTTCTTCGATTCGATGGCAGGCGCGAAATGGGATGAGGTGACGGCGCTGGTCCGGACTTTTGCGGAAAGTGATCTGGCGACAATTGATCGGCTCAGGAATATGGATCCGGGCGATTTCCTCGCGTCAACTGGCGCAGAAATCATGGACAGATCGGAGCGGTTGCGATTGGTTTCTGGCAAGAACAACACGGGTGATCCGTGGCAGAAACTTCAGGAGTCGCTTGATTTGGGCAAAATGACATTTACCGAGACCTCATCCAATCAAGGATTGTTCGTGATTCAGCGCAAAGACGAGAAAGAACCGACCGAAGTGAAAATGGTGAAAGTGGAAGGGCGCTGGGTTCCGGTGGATATGAGTCAGAACTGGGATGCTGGAATCATTCGCGCTAAAGCGGGAATGAAACAACTGAGCGGTCCTGAGTTTCAGAAAAGTAAGCCCATAATAATTTTTGCGCTGACTTCATTTGAAGGAGTACTGAACCAGTTGCTGAATGCAACCTCGCAACAGCAATTCGATCAGACACTGCTTCAGATGGTTCAGATTTCCCAAACATTAAAATCAATGGCTCCCAAAAGTGATGATGATGAAAATGAAAAAGAATAAATCAGGTGAAGCTCGGGAGAATTTCGGGGTGGGATTTCGCTGCGGACGAGCCGCATTCACTTTGATAGAGTTGCTGGTCGTGATTGCTATCATTGGAATTTTGTCCGCTTTGCTACTTCCGGCATTGGCTAAAGCCAAGAGCAAAGCAGTGAGTATCCAGTGCATATCGAATCTGAAACAGATCAACACTGCGCTTGAGCTATACTCCGGAGACAACGAGAGCGAGTATCCGCCCCGTAAATTTATACCATACTGGACTCTGCCGCTGCATCCTTACTACAAGAACATGGATGTCCTGATTTGCCCGGCAGAGAAAAATGGTTCAAGACGAAGTTATTTATTCAATGGCTGGAATGACTGGTTTGAGCAGGCGTTGACTGAAGAAGATTTTCAAAAATTCAAAGACTTTCAATGGCCGGCAGGCATGAAGTCCACGGCAGTCCCAAACCCCTCGGAGACAGTGACATTTGGCGAGAAGAAAACCGGATCTCCCCATGCGTACATGGATTTCCATCAGGGAGTCAAAGGGAACGACATTGAGGAACTGGAACACGGACGTCACGGGCGTGGATCAGCCCCCCGGACAGGAAATTCCAACTTTGCCTTTGTGGATGGCAGCGTGCGCAACCTGAAATTTGGAGGGTCCATTACCCCGGTCAATCTGTGGGCGACCACTGATAAATGGAGAAACGCTCCGCCAGTGCCCATTGACAGAATAGAATAGCAATGCAATTAAGAAAAACAAAAACCAACGCTTTCTCAGCAATTTATTTTTCATGCAATTGCAATTAAATTAAAACATTCTATCTTTTTAATCCCTGATTTAAAGCGTGGCATGCAGGTTGCTAATAAAAATTGCATGATGAAAACAATGTCTGAAAATAAACTTGGAACTGCCTTAAAAGCATTTGGATTAGTTTTGGGCGCAAGCGCTGTTATGCAAATCAATGCAGGAGCACAAACAGTTTCTCCCCTGAACAGTGATATGCAAAACACTCAGCCATTCGGCTTACAAATGGCTGGAGATGTTTATATGGCGGCCTCGGATGCGGCTTCTCTTGATTTTTATCAGAATGCGCTTCCTGACATATCCAATTTGCTCGGGCAGACATTGTCTGAAAGTCAGATTCTCGATGATTCTGCATTTTTGCTGGATCCTACCAAACTCGATTTGGCCACCGATTCTGACGTACGAGTTTATTTCATTGGTGAAGGCGCCGGTTATCAAAATACACTGGGAATCAACACAACCGGACAAGGCATTTCCAACGGGAACCCTCAGTTGATTTTCCCAAACTCCAGCTCTACCCAGAATTACTCTGCGTCTATGGACATCAACTCCGGCAGAACTTCCAGCGCGCCGCTGTTACCAGGGGATTTTGTGGATCTGGGCGAGCAAAGCGCGGGAACAACTTTGGATTTCTTTTTGATCGCTGATGGAGCGAGTGGTGGTCACAAGGTTTACACTGCGGATGCGTCCACCAACCCTGATGGCATCAACCACGTCATTTCCTTTGCTTACGCAGAGCCGGGCAGCAGTTATTTGATTATTGGATTTGAAGATTTGTACGGTGGTGGGGATCGTGATTTCAATGATTTGCTGTTTGCAGTGGACATTGGGGCGGCAAACGTTGCAGCATTGACTGCTACCCCAGAGCCTGGTTCATTGCTCCTGATCGCAACGCTGACTGGAATGGTATTCTGGACCAAAAGAAGAATGGGTAGCCAAGGTTAATTTGACCCTTGATAGAATCCCGATTCAGCGTTTGCAGAGACAAAGACATTAGTGAATAATTGGGCCTGGCTAGTTGACAGTGATTAGTGATTTGCCGTCCCAATGAAAAAGATCATCAAAATAATCGGGATTACCGCAGGAGTCATTGCCTTGGTGGCAGTGGCTCTTATTTTTTGGCGGAACAGCGTCATCGAACAGCGGCGTATGAATGCGCTGCAGGAAGTGGAGGAGTTGTTGGAGAACTTTTCCGCCAGAGAGGCTTTGGTATTGATTAATGCCAGACCAGCTGATGGAGATTCTGCGGAAATGAATAGACGCTGGTTCGCTGCAGAAGTTGAAGCTTGCGCGCAACTGGGATTGATTGCCCGGCTGCAGACGCTGTTGAGTATGAACCCGGATGCAACCTTAGCAAATGAAGATGCCGCATTGATCCTTGCCAGGGCTTACCTGCATGGTGGTGAACCCAATAAAGGGCTGGATATCTCCGAATCCTGGAAATCCAAATCTGAACGACCTCACTTGTGGCATGCTTTCGAAGTAGATGTTGAGTTATTTGCAGGGCAGCCAGACCGTGCTTTTGAGCTGTTGTCTACACAGAAATTTGAAGGAGCTGGAGACTCTGTTCGATTATCCCGCCTGGCTCTGTTAACCGTGGATGATGATCCGGCCGGCTCCTGGAATTTGCTGGCAGATGCGTATGAAGCCAATCCGCGCGATACCGATGTTCGTTCTTTTCGTGGACAAATTCTGGAAACTCTCGGCAGTAACCGACTGGCTCGCGTGGAATATGTCGCGGCTCATGTTGCAGCTCCTCAGAACTTTGTGTTGCGAGATCAGTTGGCGGAGTTTTATCGACGTCAGGGATCTTTCCGGAAAGCTCAACAAACCTGGGCTCCAGCGCTGACTAATCGCCCTCCTGCTTTCCTCCCACTCAAAGCGCTTTTCTGGAGTCGCGTAGCTATCCCGGCAGATTTACCTGATTTTGATCTATCAGATCAAGATCCGTTAACGGAGTTGGTAAGTTTTATCTCTGGATTTCCAAAAGGCGCTTTCTGGGACGAATCTCAATTTGTCCAGTTGAACAGAGTCGGCTTTTTTGATCGGGAGCGACAGGAGGTTTTCTGGCTCAGACTAATTCATGCGCTTCAGGAAAGTGATCTGGATACCGCAGCAGAACTGGTTCGGAGTAATCCTTTCCGGGATCGCGTGTATGATCTGATGCTCGACCGAGCGCTGGCCGCCTGGTTGAGTTGGAGAGAAACTGGATTGTTGGACGCTTATGGTATTGATCTGGATCAGGTACGCATCAACCCCAACCGGCATTCATTCTTGAACCTGATCGGGGAAAATATGGTTGCAGAGAAGGCCAATCGGGGAGCCTTTCGTTTGAACCCTGAGTTGGAGCAGATTTTTAAATCAGAATCAGCGGCAGGCTTGATCTTTTTGACGGCGGGCTGGCTTCAAGCCGGCTTGGAACTGATCGGTGACAAAACCTGGGAAAGCTCGATGCCGCAGTGGATCCCCTACGCGGTGACTCAGGCCAAACGAACTGTTGAAGGCCCCGAATCTGCCTTGGCCTATGCTCAAAAGCAACCGGGATCAAATGAACTGGACTTAGTGCAAGCCGAGCTGATGCTGACACTTGGTAAGATGGAAGAAGGAATGTCGAAGCTGAAAACGCTGCAGGATCTTTCAGGTCCGGTGGGGTATCGCTCCGCCTGGTTGCTGAGTGTGGATGCGTTAAAAAAAGGAGAACATGAAAATTTGGCGTCGATCATCACCGGCCAACCTCAACTGAGTGAGAAACCGGTCGGCAAGGAAATGTTGGCTAAGTCAGCGTTGATGCAGGGTAAAACCAATCAGGCAGCTGAGCTATATCAATCTATTGTGCAAGATTCAGTAGAAGCCAAAGCATACCTGGCAAGCCTGGCGTTTCAGCAAAAGGACTATCCACGCGCGCGTCAGCTTACCGAAGAACTTATCCTGATGTTGCCAGACGAGTTGAGTCTCCGGGCCAACCTCGAACAGATCGCCGAAGCTGAAGCGAACGCTGAGACTAACCCGTGATTTTTCTCCATCGGAACCATGACTCCCAAGGATAAATTTTACGCCCTGTTCCTGATCCTTCTGGATATATGGATCTGGGCTCGTGATTTGAGTTGGACGGATCAGGCATCGGATGCTTTGCCGATTTTGGTGGCGCTGCCTTTGTTTGTATTCCTGGCAGCTCCCTGGAAGTGGAATGATCAGGGTTTTCGTTTGAATACTTGGTGGTTTGGTCTGGGAATTTTTCTGTTGTTGCCAGGATGGGCCACAGGGTTGACAGTGGCGTTGGTACTGGGTTGGGGCGCTCTGGCGTGGGCATGGTTTTCAGAACGACTGGAACCGGGTTCGTTGCATGCAACGCGGCGACTGCTGCCTCTATGTTTGTTGGCGATGCCCTGGATCGCTCTGGACGGGGCTTTTATTGGTTGGTGGTTTCGGCTAAGTGGAGCAGCGGTGACCGATTGGGTTTATTCATTGATTGGATTCAATGTAGAACGGCAGGGAACCATGCTCACCATTCAGGGCGCACCGATATCTGTTGAAGCTGCGTGCGCTGGCATGAATACTTTGCAGGCGATGCTGATCGCAGGCGTAGCTCTGGCTTATGTTGTGTTAGGAAAGAGTCGATTGTATTGGCATAACGTCATCATTCTTCCGCTGGTCGCCTGGCTGGCGAATACAATTCGAATCTTAATGTTGAGTGGAATGGCTCTTTCATTTTCCCCGGAGTTTGTCATGGGAGTGTTTCATGATTTCAGCGGATGGCTGGTGATTTTGATCATGTTCCTGATTTGCCAGTGGGTATTCATGACGGAATTGAAGTGGAGTCAAAAGAAATCATGAAATCTCATCCCAACATACTTGCTTCCGTTGCAGTGGCTTACTGCGCCTGGCGATCCAATGAATTGCTGAATGCCTGGGAGCATAGTCCGATGGATAAATGGGGTGGATTGGCTTTCTTGATCTGGTTGGGTCCGGTTTACTATGCGCTACTCAAACGGTCACAGGAATTCGATCTTCGGACTGTAAACTATTGGCTCCTGGCCATGGGGTTGGGGATGACTTTGGTCGGCAGCATGAGTTCAATGAACATGGCTCATTACTGTGGGCTGACGCTAACGGTTCTCTCATGGATCCGTTGGCGACGGCAGCATATTTTTTGGGCGGTGGGAGCAATTGCCTGGATGCCAGTTTTTGGTTACTCCATGTCTCGCTTATTTTCTCTCAACTCCAAAGAAAACGGAACATTGGTTTTATTGATACGGGTAGTGTGGGTGGTTCTGGCAGTAGCGCCGATGCTCATTGCGATTTACCGAATGAAGAAAGATTTTTCAAAAACTGATTCACCTGAAACTGACTCATGAAAGCAAGTCATCCTATCAAACGTAATGCGCAGAAAATTTTATGGGTCCTGTTGGGCCTGGTTATCGTTCTTGGGATTGTCTGGGAGAATGTCGATCTGCCGGATGCCAGCAATCGTTTGGAACGGATTCCGATGGAGGGGTTGGGGTTTGCTGGAAAGGATCTGGAGCTGTCTGAAGTGGAGGAGGAAATTTTTGGCGGCGCAAATGTATTGAACCGACTTTATGTGGCCAGCGGCGCTCAGTACTTGCTGACAGTGATTGATGGATCTAATGACCGGCACGCGGTGCATGATCCAATGTACTGCTTCAAAGGAGCCGGCTGGGGCATTCAGTCCGTGAAAGAAAAGGCGATGACAGGTGGTGTGGGTAAGGTTTTAAAGTTGGAGCGAGACGACACGACGGCAGAAGCGTTGATCTGGTATTCTGATGGACACAAAAAATTTGCCAGTCCGTGGGAGTATTGGTGGAGCGCAACGTTGCGCAGGATCACTCTCGGTAAATCCGGCGCTGAACCTGTGTTGATCATTCTTCAACCGGCGAATGGCGGGACGCTAAATGTGGACCGGGCGTTTGCTGCCCTGCCTTTGCTGAGGGCTATCTGAACCACGGAAGTGAAGATTTTTTTAACCACGAAAGGCACGAAAATCACGAAAATGAGAAATTCCTAAATACTGCTTTCGTGTTTTTCGTGCCTTTCGTAGTTCACTGATTTTCAACACTTTATGATGATTCTAAATCCATTCCTACGTTTGCGCTTTGTATCTTGTTTGCTTTTGATGCTTGTCGGAATCGGCGGGTTTTCTCCTGTTTTTGGTGAAGAAAATCCGACTGCGAATTCCAGGCAGCAAAAGAATGTTTTGTTTTTGATTGCTGATGACCTGACGGCAAATGCTCTGGGCGCTTATCACAACTCGAATGTCAAGACACCTAACCTGGATCGCCTCGCGTCTCAATCTTTGGTGTTTGATCGCGCTTATTGCCAGTACCCGGTGTGTGGTCCGGCGCGGGCGACATTGATGT
>JAUIHU010000217.1 GCA_030432175.1 Verrucomicrobiia bacterium
AGGCGTTTTCGGCTTTTGAGGAAATGGGTTGGAGTGGGATGATGGTGGACTTTTTTGATCATGATGATCAGGACCACGTGGAGTTTGCTGAGGAGATTCTTGAAGCCGCGGCCAGGCATCACATCTTAATTCATTTTCATGGCATCTGGAAACCGACCGGATTGGAACGCACTTACCCCAACCTGATGAATCATGAAGGCGCGTTGAACCTGGAGTACCTCAAGTGGAGCGCTCTATGCACGCCGAAGCACAATTTGAACATGGCATTCACCCGTTTGCTGGCAGGGCCGATGGATTATCATCTGGGGGGATTCAATTCGCTTTCGGAGGATGAGTTTTATTCACGGCAAGTGGCGCCGTTTGTGATGGGATCCCGCTGCCACATGCTGGCGATGTATGTCTGTTTTGATAATCCGGCGCCGATGATTGCGGACTATCCAATGGCGTATGAAAGCCAGCCGGGCTTTTCATTTCTCAAACAAGTCCCCACCTGGTGGGATGAAACGCGAGTATTGGTGGATGAAATCGGGGAGACCCTGGTGACGGCTCGCAGAAAAGGTACGGATTGGTATGTCGGGGGGATGACTGCAGAAGAGATGAGAGGGATGGAAATCGCTTTGGATTTTCTGGGGGATGGGAAGTTTCAGGCGACTGTTTGGAAGGATACTCCGGACTCGGACAAGTATCCAAATCAGTTGAATGTGGAACGGTTGGAACTGGACTCTGAAGGTGTATTGAAGGTTGATTTGGTGGATGGAGGTGGGTTTGTGATTATCCTGGAACCTCGTTGAACCACGGAATTCACGGAATTTTTTAACCACGAAATACACTAAAAACACGAAAAGATGGAAAAGTTTAAGATCCTTTTTTCTTTTTTTCGTGTCGTTCGTGAATTTCGTGGTTGTATGTCTACTTTTCTTTTTTGTGGTCGGAGTCGGGAATTGCGTCGGGAGTTGGGCTGGATCCGAGCAAAATCGAGACCCAGCGCGTTTCTTCCCGGCTTTCCATCAGGATTTTTACGATCATGGTTAATGGCACGGAGAGTAACATTCCAATCGGGCCGAGGATCCATCCCCAGAAAGCTAAAGAAAGGAACACAACCAGCGTGGATAAACCGAGTCCGCGTCCCATGTATCGAGGTTCAATAAAATTTCCAAAGAATGTATTTACGCCGACGAATAATCCGACGACGAGGCCAGATTTTAAAAAGCCAAACTGAATGAACGAGACGAGTACCGGAGGAGCGGCGGCAATGATGGATCCGATGTTTGGAACGTAATTCAGCAGGAAAGCGACCAGTCCCCAGAGGGCAGGAAAGTCAACACCCAACGCCCACAATGTCATTCCAACCACAATTCCCGTTGCCAGACTCACCCAGGTTTTAATCGCCAGGTAACGATTCACCGTTTTCAAAAAGCGGCTGTAATGGGATAAGATATCTGTAGGATCCTTTAAAGCCAGACGCATTTTCATTGGGAACCCGGCTGCTTCTGAGAGGATGAAAGCCACAGTTAAAAGTACCAGAAAAATGTTGGTAACGGCTCCACCGAGGCCAGCCAGAGTATTACCAACTAATTGCATGGCCATGCCGGGATCGAGATACTCTTCAAATACATTTTCAGGGATTTTAATATTTTTAGACGCCAGCCAATTCTGTAGATCTCCCATATCAGTTTGGAGTTTTTCTTTATATTCCGGCATTTGCCTGGAAAAATCCTGAATCGACGTCCCTAGAAACATGCCCAATAAAGCTGTGAGCAGGAGCAAACCGCCAATCACTAGAAAAACTGAAAATCCCTGCGAAAACCCCTGACGTTGCAACCAGAACAAAGGGGGAGCACAGATAATGGAGATAAATGCTGCCATCAGGAATGGGTTCAGAATAGCGCTAGAAAGTTTGAGCCCGGCGATGACGATCACAAACGCAGCCGCTATGAGCATGAAACGACTGCCTGCTGAGAATGTTGAAGGGGTGTCTTTCATATTCTTATGATTGCCACTATGAGCGACCATCGGCTGGATTGAAAGAATTTCTAGTCTCAGGCAATGACTAAGAATCAGGATTCCTCATTCATGGTTCGTGACACAACCTCAACGTTCCCTGAAGGATATTCTGGAAGACTGACCTACTTAAGAGTAGATTCCGGGCATGAAACTGGCTTCCTGTTTTATTGGACACTTAATCTTGATTCTGGGCTCAACCTCAACGCTGATGGGTGGACCTCAATTGGATCCGGAAAAGCTGCGAGAGATTGATTTAACCATCGAAAACGCTATAGCGGAAGGCTCTGTTCCAGGAGGGGTATTTTACATGGAACATGGAGGAGCTTCCTATTTCAAAGCTTACGGGTTGAAATCGGAGGTTCCTGAGGAAACTCCGATGACACGGGACACTATTTTCGATATGGCATCTTTGACCAAAGTAGTGGCTACCACTTCTGCTGTCATGAAACTGATCGAGAAGGGCCATTTGGAATTGGACGGACCGGTTTCAGAGTACCTGGCTGATTTTTCAGGTGGTGGCAAGGAGAAGGTAACGATCCGTCATTTGATGACACACACCTCTGGATTGAAGCCAATTTTACCCAGGACACCTTTCTGGACAGGGCAAGATGCTGCTTATCAACTATGTGTCTCGCAAGAACTGACTGCTGAACCAGGGACAAATTACCGGTATAGCGACATTAATTTCATCTTGTTGGGAGAATTAATTGAACGAGTCAGCGGAATACCTTTTGAGGACTTTGTTTCAGAACAGATTTTTCAACCTCTGGGAATGCGGGATACGGGATTTCTTCCACCCTCTGAAAAAATGGATCGCATTGCTCCAACAGAGTATTGGAGAGGGCGCATGTTGCATGGAGAAGTACATGATCCTTCCGCAAATCAAATGGGAGGCGTCGCCGGACATGCAGGGTTGTTTAGTACATCATTAGACCTCGCACGATTTGCGAAAATGTTGTTGAATGAGGGAGAGCTGAACGAAGTGCGTGTGTTCCAGCCTGAAACAGTTCGTTTGATGACACGAACTGCTGCGCCAAAGGAATCTGGCGTCAACCGTGGATTGGGATGGGATATTGATTCGGCATACAGCAGCCTGAGAGGTCCGCACTTCCCGGTTGGCAGTTTTGGCCATACAGGCTGGACTGGCGGATGTCTTTGGGTGGATCCGTTTTCTGATACATTTTATATTTTCCTGAGCAGTCGCGTGCATCCAGATGGCAAGGGAAATGTTGTGCCATTGAGAAAAATTCTCGGCAAACTAGCGGCAGAAGCTGTTGTTGATGTGGATTGGGAAGCCTTGAAAGTTATTGCCGCTAACTCCTCTGAGAATAATTGGGAAAAACCTGAAGTCTTAAACGGAATTGATACTTTGGTCAGTTCGGGATTCGCTCCGTTGAAGGGAATGAAAGTAGGGCTAATTACCAATCACACTGGAAGAACCTGGTCAGGTCAATCGGGAATTGATTTGTTTCATGAATCCAAAGAAGTGGATCTCGTCGCTTTGTTCAGTCCAGAGCATGGGATTCGTGGAGAATTGGATTCCAAAGTCAGTGATGGGCAGGATGAAAAAACTGGCTTACCTATTTACAGTCTTTACGGAGAAACACGGATTCCCAAGCCAGAACAACTCGAAGGGCTGGACGCGCTGGTATTTGATATTCAGGACATTGGTTGTCGGTTTTATACTTACATTTCTACTATGGGCAACTGTATGCAAGCCGCTTCTCAAGCAGGTTTGAAATTCTTTGTCCTGGATCGCGTTAACCCAATTCGAGGAGATCGTGTGGACGGGCCATTGCTGGAAGGTGTAACAGATTTTGTTGGTTACCATCCGATTCCCATCCAACATGGTATGACTGTTGGTGAACTGGCGAAACTCATGCTGGATGAGAAAGGATGGGAACTGGATTTACAGATTGTTCCTGTACAAGGATGGAAGCGTTCGATGTGGTTAGATGACACTGGGTTACCTTGGGTAAATCCATCACCCAACATGCGTAATCTGACTCAGGCGACTTTATATCCGGGAATTGGAATTTTGGAAACCACAAATCTGTCTGTTGGCCGTGGCACAGATACACCTTTTGAAATACTGGGAGCGCCATACATTAACGGCATAGCTCTGGCAAACGAATTGAACAGCTATCATTTTCCGGGAATTAAATTTCTGCCAACCAGATTCACTCCGAATTCCAGCAAGTTCAAAGGTGAGATTTGTGAAGGGATGCAGATTTTATTGACGGACAGAGATATCTCTTCGGTGATTGAAGTCGGGGTGACAATTGGGATGATACTGAACAGGGATTATCCAGATGAATTCGGTGTTGCAAAATTCAATCGCTTGTTAAAGAAGCCCTCTGTCATAGAAGGCGTGAAAGCAGGCAAGAGTGGCTCGGAATTAAGAAATATATGGACCCAGGAGGTTGAATCATTCCTGAATCGCAGAGCGGAATTTTTAATATATTGATGTGCCGTTTAATCCACGGAATGCTCAGTACTACACAATTATTGAACCACAGAATATACGGAATGACACGGAATTATTGAATCGCGGATGGCGCTGGATTACGCAGGGAAACCCTGGGGCTAAGTTGAAATGCTTTCTGTCGTAAATGGTGTCATCTGTGGTTTGAATCCAATTTCGTCCAGTTTCTTCGTATCTGCTAGTATTTTTGGTAATGGGTCCGGGTTTTGGGTTCGCCATTCATGATCTGATTCAGTAATAACGCCCGACTTGGATCCTATTTTTTTTTGCATCAGCTGTGCTATTTCAAGAATAGATATTCCTTGTCCGGTTCCTATGTTGGCTGGACCAATGATTTCACTCATGGTTAATCTCCAGATAGCTTCTGAAACGTCGTCTATATGTATATAGTCTTTTATACTATGTGGATACTTTAACTCAACCGGTTCCCCTCGACTTAAGCGATCCCATAACCAATCTGTAAGTTTTCCCTTTGGAGCCCCAGGGCCAAAAGGATAAAAGATTCTTCCCCAAACCCAGGACGTTCCTGTGTCTGAATGTTTGAATTTTTTGTTGATCCAATCCAATAAATTTAACTTTGACTGGATATAGGCTGAATCGCTTTGTGTATTGAGTAAGTGACTTTCTTCAATGGGCTTTTCGCAAGGTTGATATTCTGCGCAACTTCCGGCGATGAAGAATCTCTGAACACCAACTTCGAGGCAGCGCTCAATCAATACCTGGCTGTTCTTCATACATTCGTAGTTGATCGGAGACCTCCAGTATTCAACTGGTTTTGTAAACCATGCTAAATGTATACAATAATCTGGTTTGAATGAAATCAGATCGGATGTTTTAAGTTCCTTTAAATCCTTACGAAGGTAACAAACATTGGCGCCATCATTTTTCGTAAATGAAAGTTGTTTTCTTCCTATTGCTAGAATCTCTGCGTTTTCAGTGACAATTCTTTTTAGAACATTGGATCCAATCCACCCTGTGGCTCCTGTCAACACAATGCGTTTTGGCTTCATGCCAGGGGCAGTTTTTTCCATTCTTCCTGAGACGTTTGCTGTTTAAGGAACTGATTCAATGAGGGCAGGTTTAGATCTCGATCAGATAAAATCGGACCAGGCATCGGCCAGTCTATTCTCAAATCCGGATCGTTCCATCGGATACCCCCTGCCAACTCTGGTTGGTAATCAGCCGACATTTGATAGTAAATATCCGTGTTTGGTTCCAATGTTTGGAATCCGTAGGCCAATCCACCTGGAATGTACAAGGAAGTAGGTTCTTTATCCTCAAGATGAAAAGTAACCTGATTCTTAAACTGGGGTGAGTGAGGACGCAAGTCTACGACAACAACAAAAGCCGATCCTCTCGCAATTCTCACCCACTTAATTTCAGATGCGGGAGGGTATTGAAAATGCAGTCCCCTTAATACACCAGTTTTTCGGTTGTGACTGAGGTTGCATTGCGGCCAATTTGTATTCAGTTGTTTTTCACAAAATGTTTTTTCACAATAAGATCGAGCAAAATAACCTCGTTCATCATGAAACGGCTCCAGCTTGACGAAGAGCAATCCAGGAATGTTGGTTTCAGCAAAATGCATGTCAACGTTTTGGCAGGTCTGTTCTTTATTGGTTGAGTCTGTTTTAATGGATTTATGAACATGCGTCGAATAATTAACGTTTGGACTCTTTTGGCTTTGAGTTTGAGTCGCCTGGCCGGGGCTGAAGAAGGAGTGACGGAAACCAGGCCCAACATTGTTTTTTTTCTTGTTGATGATTTGGGTTGGGCGGATCTGGGATCTTACGGGGAGACTTATTTTGAGACCCCAAATATCGACCAACTCGCTGCTTCAGGAACACGTTTTACTCAAGCTTACGCAGCCTGTCCGGTTTGTTCTCCCACACGCGCCAGTATTCTGACGGGACGACATCCGGTGCGGGTTGAGATCACGGACTGGATCCCGGGAGCTCGTGTCGGCAAGAACCGGAATCCGAAATTCCAGCATGTGAACGATCGGGATTCGCTGGCGTTGGAGGAAATCACGCTGGCTGAAGTATTGAAGCCGGCGGGTTATCAAACATTTTTTGCCGGGAAATGGCATTTAGGCTCTGAGGGAGCATTACCGACGGATCAGGGGTTTGACATCAATATTGGAGGTCATCACCGCGGCAGTCCTCCGGGAGGTTACTATGCGCCATATAAGAATCCTTACCTCACAGCCAGGAGCGATGAAGAATATCTGACTGAAAGACTCACAGAGGAGACGGTTCGGTTTATTGAAAATCGTCAGAAGGATCGACCGTTTTTGGCCTATCTTTCTTATTACAATGTTCATACACCGATTCAACCTTATCGGGAGACAATCGATCATTTTAGGGAAAAGTCAAAAGCTCAATTTGAAGGTGAGACTCCTACGGAAGTGGAACGGCGTGGAATGAACCGCACCAGACGGGATAATCCGGAATACGCTTCCATGATTTCGGCAGTGGACCGAAGTGTTGGCTCTGTTTTGGATGTTTTAAAAGCACAGGGAATTGCGGATAATACGATTGTCGTTTTTTTCTCAGACAACGGGGGACTGAGCCTGCTTGGACGCCCGGGGCCAACAAGCAATCTTCCATTACGAGCGGGTAAAGGTTGGCTGTATGAGGGAGGGATTCGGGAGCCTATGATTGTCCGTGCGCCGGGTTGGACAACCCCGGGAGCCGTTTGTGATTTACCGGTAGTCAGTACCGACTTTTTCCCAACGTTGCTGGAGCTGACAGGAGTTCAGCGGCCGAGTGGCTTGAAGCTGGA
>JAUIHU010000218.1 GCA_030432175.1 Verrucomicrobiia bacterium
CAAATCCGAATCAGGCAACCGAACGATCCGTGTGTTTACGACCCGACCGGACACTTTGTTTGGAGCAACTTACATGGCGTTGGCTCCGGAACATGACTGGTTGGAGACCTGGATTCCGGAAACCTGGCCGGAGAACATTCCAGATTCCTGGAAGACCGGTGGGTTTAGGGAGGATCCGGGCAATCCTTTGTCCGTGAGTGAAGCGGAGGCTTTGAAATCACCGAAACAGGCCCTGGCTCGCTATCAGGAATATGCGGCTCGTAAGAGTGATCGCGAACGTTCCCAGATCGCCAAGGAAAAGACAGGTGTATTTACTGGAGTTTATGCGGTGAATCCGGTAAATGGTAAACGTGTTCCTGTCTGGGTTGCGGACTATGTGTTGTCGACTTATGGCACAGGAGCTGTGATGGCGGTGCCGGCTCATGATGAACGGGATCTGGAGTTTGCCCGTGCGTTTGATCTGGAGATTCTTACGGTAGTGGAAGCGCCGAAAGGGCAGGAGTCCCTGGGGTATGTTGGCTCTGATGGAAAGAGCGTGAACTCGGATTTTCTCAATGGACTGTCCACGCCGGAAGCGAAGAAGAAGATTGCGGAATGGTTGGAATCCAATGGAGCTGGCAAGGTCGCCGTGCAGTATAAGATCCGGGACTGGTTGTTCAGCCGCCAGCGTTATTGGGGGGAACCGTTCCCAATTGTCTGGGATGAAAACGGTCACGCTGCTGTAGAGGAATCGGATCTGCCACTCTGCCCACCGGACATGAGTGATTTCAAACCGACCGGAGATGGCGAGCCGCCTTTGGCTCGGGCTAAAGATTGGGTGGATCTCCCGGACGGATCAAGACGCGAGACCAATACCATGCCGCAATGGGCTGGCAGTTGCTGGTATTTTCTGCGGTACATGGACCCGAATAACCGTGACGCGTTTGTTGCTCCTGAGGTGGAGCAGTACTGGTTGAGTGGAGATCCGGAAAAGAACAAGAACGCGCCTTATGGAGTGGATCTCTACATTGGCGGAGCGGAACATGCGGTGTTGCATTTGTTGTACTCCCGATTCTGGAGTCAGGTCTTGCACGATCTAGGTTGTGTCAGCGCGCCGGAGCCGTTTTACAAACTCGTGAACCAGGGGCTGATCCTGGGAGAAAACAACGTCAAGATGTCGAAATCTCTGGGGAACGTCATCAATCCGGATGACGTGATTCAGGAATACGGCGCCGATGCGTTCCGCCTATATGAAATGTTCATGGGACCATTAGAGCAAAGCAAACCCTGGAATACTCAGGGAGTAGAAGGAGTCTTTCGGTTCCTGGCGCGGGTCTGGCGTTTGTTTATTGGTGAAGATGCTTCGAAAGACTGGTCAGCTAAACTGGCTTTACAGGAAAACCAGAATGTCGAAGCGCTGGAAAAAATCACTTTGTCTTCCAATATCCAACCAGTCGATCCAACGCCCGATCAGATCAAGGCGATTTCCATCTGTATCAAGAAAGTTACTGAAAACGTTGAAGGATTGCGGCTGAACACTGCGATTTCTGAAATGATGATTTTCCTGAACACAGCGCTGACCTGGGAAGTGTGTCCAGCAAGTGTTCTGAAAGATTTTCTGATCCTCTTGCAACCATTCGCCCCTCACCTGTCGGAAGAGTTGTACGCCAAACTGAACCAAGGCGCTGCAGACGTTCCAGCGACAATGGCATACGCAACCTGGCCAACGTTTGATCCGAAAGCGCTGGTGGAGTCCGAAGTCGAAGTAGCGGTTCAGATCAATGGAAAACTTCGCGAACGCCTAATGGTGGAGCACGACATGGACAAAGCGGAATTTGAGAAAACTGCTTTAAACGCTCCAAAGATTGCCGGTTTTCTGGAAGGCAAAAATGTGATCAAGATCATTGTCGTTCCCAACAAGCTGGTGAACATAGTGGCGAACTGAACATTGAATAAAAAAATGCCCAGTATTTAAGCCAAAAACAAAACAAACTCTTTGACACCCAAAATTATTTCTTAAGTGGGAAGATATTCACACATTTAAGAAAATAAGAAATTCTTGGGTGTCAAAGTTTAAATCATCGAGTTTGAATCAACCGAACCGGACGAAATCTTTGACACCCAAAAAAGTTGCCTAAAAATTTGTTATCCGGAAATAGTTTGAAACCCAACGAGATTCTGCAGGACTGCCAAGGGTCGCGCTACTGAATCCCGTTGGGATTCAGCGCTCGTTTCATTCAGAGTCTGACTTGATCCATCTTTTCTGCACAGTACATCTTTTATTAGCAAGATGCTTGAATATCAACGAGTTGCACTCTGACTTCGCCTATGGATTGAACAATCTTTGACACCCAAATTTCATATTTACTCTAACCAGAAATCCGTGACTTGGGCGATTTGCTTACATCAACACTGAAACACCTGCTTACTAAAGCTCATCCCCTGAAACCATCTCTGCCCGACCTGTTTTGCTGCGTCCATCATTTTGTTTACATGGCCACAGACTCGGTAGAACCGGTTTCCGAAATGTTGGGTCGTGTGAAGCCAGGAACTTTCTCGGAGTCCCATTCTTACCAAAATCGGAGACAGATGCTCAAAAATAGCGCCGCGTTTCCCTTCTTTCAGACAGCGACCAGTCTCATCCACAAGTTCCAGGTACTCCTCCAATTTCAATAACCAGCCCTGATCTTCCTGACCAACTCGAATTTCATCAATCGGTGTCAGCCAATCTGCTCTTTGATGGGCTGGGCCTCTTTCTTGTCCCAGCGTTTCCTGAATTGGATCTGAATTATGATTCCCAGCTTGCACCCCCTCTTTTGCCTGGCTGGCAACGATCCGATCCTGGACGCTGGTGAAATCACTGGTCTCGGGTGTATCAGCCAGTTTGGCTCGTACTGGGTTTAGGTCTACATACACCATGCACGCCAGCACAGCTCCTTGGTCAGCCAGATGCTGACATTTAAAACGTCCTTCCCAAAAACGACCTTTACAACCATCCTCTTTGTTCGCTCTTCGAGCCAGTGGTTCGTTGATCTGCTTCATGAACCAACTGATACTGCACAACCTGGACCGCCACTCCTTAATCAGATCCGGTCGATCCAGGGCCATTCGCATGATTTCCTCATCCAACTCTCCCTTCATTCGGGTGAAGTATTTTCGAACCGAGTAGATTCGATCCCAACGTCGAACCACTTCTTCGTCCGACCAGGCATTGACTACGTCCAGATTGACTCTGAGGACCAAATGGTAGTGGTTACTCAATACAGAACATGCCAAGGTCTCTATCCCAAAGATCCCAGATAGCCACTGAATTTGTTGATAAATCCAACGACGTCGGTGTTCGTAATTCTTCTTTGTCAGCCGATCAATCCCGCAAATCCAGGCCCGACGTACACAACGACTGATACAATGATAAACTCCTGGTAGCCCAGGTTGAACAACAGATTTTCTTGCATAAGGCATTTCAAACCTCCTTTGGTTGAATAGCTGCTACAACCTGCTTCCAATTTCATAATTTTGTCAAACAGAAACTACTTTATTTTGGAAATTATTTTTGGGTGTCAAATATTTGTATTTGCGAAAATCAGCGTCATCTGCGGTTTGAAATTATCTGAAAATTATCCAATCGTGAAAATTTTTTTGACACCCAAGACTCAAATATACCAGCCAGATATTCTTTGGGTGTCAAAGATTCGAAAACGAACGAAGATTCGAACGAACGAAAGATTCGAACGTTACCTTTCAATATTTCCTTGCCCTCCGTGCTTTTTGATGTCGACTCCGGCTGACATCCGGTTCCGCTAAACAAGCAGAACACCACTATGCAAAATGGCTTGAGTGTCCAATGGAACTTATCTGTTTTCATGATCCCTCCTTTCATACCAAATTACATTGCCGAACCCGCTCTGGTAGTTCAAATATTAATATTAAGTAAGAATTCTGTGACACCCAAATAGTCGCCCAAATAGTCGAGACTTTCTTGGGATTCACAGATTCGCTTGGGTGTCACAGATTCGTCAGCAGATTCGTCAAAGATATGCAGGATCCCGGAAATCAGCAGAGCAGAAACTTTCCGACACCCAACAAACAATTACCCCGGCCATTTTTAAGTTTGGGTGTCAAAGATTTCCGTTTTCTCGGGAAATAGAAAATCTGCGAAAATCAGCGACATCTGCGGTTTAAAATTCAGCAGATGATTCCAGCGCTGGTTTTGTTTGTGGTTGTGAGCGGCTGTTTCTCGCGCCGGATATTACGGTTTTGCTGAGTATGCTGCGGGCATCGTCGAATAGTGTGTAGAAAACCGGAATGACTAACAATGTAAGCACGGTGGCGGATGTCATTCCACCAATCAATGTCAGCCCGAAGCTTTTGTAGCTGAGCCCAAAATCGCTCGGTTCACTCAGCGCCAACGGAATCATTCCGATAATCGTTGTCAAAGCGGTCATGAGAATCGGTCGAAATCGTCGCTCAGCAGCCAGCTCCAAGGCGCGTGTCCGGGAATGTCCTTCCAGGCGAAGGCGGTTGACATAATCAATCAGGACGATCCCGTTGTTGACGACGACTCCAATTAACAGGACCGATCCAACCAGTCCCAGAAAGTCGAGGTCCATTTCCCAGAAATAATGGATCCAGAAAACTCCGATGCTCGCCAGCGGAATGGTCAGGATGATCGATAATGGTAAAGCAAAACTTTCAAAAAGAAATCCCATCAACAGGTATATGAAGAGCGCCGACAGCAAAGTAGCCAAGCCCATGGTTTTGAGATCTTCAAATTGCGACATGTCCGCCTGATTGGGAGCTACATTAACTCCTTCAGGCAAATCGAGTGAACGCGCCCAGGCTTCCAAAATTCCTTTGGTTTCCTGAGCGTTATCTTTCTTCAGCTCCACGGTGATGTTTTCAGAAATCTTCTTGTCACGGCGCAGTATCTGCCTGGCGGAGGAAAGCATTTCTACTCGGGTGAGTGATCCAATTGTCAGGATCTCTCCCGTTTGTGATGGCGCTTCAAATGTCTGAAGCGCTTGAAGATTTTCCCGGTCCTCTTCCTCAAACCTGACTCGCACCGGAATCTGTTTTCCGTCGTCATTGTACCGAGGCAATTGTTGTCCACGCAAAGCATAGCCAACCACACCCGCAATTACTTCCGGATTTACGTTGTTGGCGACAGCGCGTTCCCGGTCGATGTAAATCCCGATCTGATTTGGCGCTTCATCGGTGGAACCACGAATGCCGAGCACACCTGGAATTCGGTTGATTTGTGGCTTGAGGCTGTCAGCAACATCTTTCAGAATCTGCGCATCTTCCCCAACAAGCTGAATGTTGTGCAAATCCACATTCTCCTCCTGCTTCATCTGATTCTCTCGACCATAAAAAATATCAATGCCTGGCCGCTTCGGAATTTCTTTCAACACGGTCTCCGCAACTTCTTTGGCAATGGGTCGATCCGGATCGTCCTTGTCAAACCAGCCCTGCACCTGCGCGGATTGTGAAAAACATAAAACCAGATAACCTTTGATCCCGTAACGTTCCTGGTTTTTCTCCATCAAATCCTCGATCTCTGCCATGTATTCTTTGAGGTCCTCAAAGCTGTACTCGGTGGAGGAGCGGAACCGAAGCATGAAATTGGTCTGATCATCATTCTGCACATCGGTAAACGAAACTTCTTTGAAAGCAATGGCCTGCGTAATCGCAAAAATCGCAATCAGAACCAGAACCAGGTCGATACGCCGTTTCAGGAAAAAACTCAACGCCAACCCATAAGCGTGATTCATGCGATCCAATACCGCATGGTAAAACCACTCCATCGCAGCATTGAGTTTGTCATGAGTTCGATTCCAGAGGCTGGCTTGGCGAATTTTGTTTTTTCTCGGCAATGTCAGGTAAACACTGAGTGGAACAAACACCAGCGCCACAAAGAGTGATGCAAGCAGCGAAACCGAAATCGGCAACGCCATTCGCAACAGGAAAAACTGTCCTCGGCCCTCCACCAGTGAAACCGGGAGAAACACGATGACCGTGGTCAGTGTCGCCATTGTAATTGCCAAAGCGATTTCCCCGGCTCCATGCACGCAGGCTTCTCGCGGTGACAATCCTTCCTGAAACTTCCGCTGGATATTCTCTGCGATGACTACGGAGTTATCCACGAGCAATCCAACACAGATGACCAGTCCGAGAATACTCAGAATGTTCAACGTTTCCCCCATGAAATACATCACCGTCAACGCCATCAGCAGACTCAACGGAATGGAAAGGGTGATAATCCCGGTCAGGCGAAAACGCCGCATGAAAAGAAACAACACCAAGGCAGCCAGCGCTCCACCCACTTTACCGCCGTCAACGAGCGCTCCGATGGATTCCTCAACGACATCTCCCTGATTGAATAGTTTCTCGATGTAAATCGACTTCAACCTCGGATTATCCTTCATTTTTTCCAAGGCCGCATTCAGACGACGGGAAACTTCCACAGTGTTAGCTTCCCCTTCTTTTAAAGCGACTACTGCGACAGCAGGACGACTATTCACTCGAACGCTGTAGCGCTTTTCCGGTTCTTCATATTTTACTTTGGCAACGTCCTTCAGTCGGATGTTGGGTTGAATCACCCGGTTTTCCAACTCCTCCAGAGAATCATAGGTCGCAACCGATCGGAGAAGGAATTTCTTGTCCGCATCAAAGGCGTGCCCGGAGGCGATGGTGAAATTGTCGCCGCTGAGATCTTGAGCGACTTCGTAAATATTAACTCCTGAGGCATTGGCCAGTTCGCGGTCGACTTCGATGATGATTTCTTTCTCCTCCATGCCATCGACGTTGACTGTCGCGACGCCTTCGATGCGGGACAAGGGCATGACCACTTCGTCTTGTATAAGATTGTAGTGGTCGGTCAGGGTGGGATCAATCGCCAGACCAATCACCATCACTGGAATTCCCGAGGCATCTTCTTTGCTGATAAAGACCTGGTCAATGTCTTCGGGTAATCGGGTTTTCGCTCGTTGCACTCGATCTCGGACTTCCCGGTACGCGACATTCATATCGGCGCCCTGTTTGAAAATCATGAACGCGGAACTGTTCCCAGGTCCGGTAAATGTTGTCATGGTCTCCAGTCCACGAACGGTGCTGAGTTCTTCCTCCAGTGGCAGAGTCACTTTCTGCATCACTTCTTCCGTGACGCTCTCCGGCCATGGCGCAAATACCTGAATGGCTGAGCCTTCAAATCCGCGAGGGAACAGCTCCAGCGGAATTCCTCTCAATGCGACAAATCCAACCACGAGAATGGTCATCAAAATGACCAGTA
>JAUIHU010000219.1 GCA_030432175.1 Verrucomicrobiia bacterium
GTAAGCCCATGTTCTTTGATTGCCTTTAAATGCTTTTTTACGCCATATCCTTTGTGGGTGTCAAAATTGTATTCAGGGTAGGTTTGGCTATGTTGAACCATTGTGCGGTCCCGGGTAACTTTTGCAATGATGCTAGCAGCGGCAATGGTACTACTAAGCAGGTCACCTTTTTTAATTGCGAGTTGTCGACCTCTCCATTGCTTAACGGGTAGTCCGTCGATCAGCGCGCAATCGAGATGGCGTGTGCATTGTTCTGTTAATTTGTGGACAGCATGCCGCATGGCTTCGTGGGTTGCTTGCAGGATATTTATCTTGTCGATGATGTCGGATTCGATAGCGGCGCTGGCCCACTCTATTTCCGGGTGTTGAGTCAAAGTTGCATATAAATGATCTCGCTGTGCTGGATTCAACTTTTTGGAATCCGTTAAAAGCGCAAGGGATTCGGGGAGTCCCTGCATGATCCATTCATTTGGTAAAATCACAACCGCAGCAACCACTGGTCCAGCCAAAGCCCCGCGTCCTGCCTCATCAATACCGCATAGTGTTTTCCATCCTCTTTGCATCAAACATTTTTCGTAATAGAATGCATCATGAAAGTCAGGTGGTTCAACTTTCACCATTTCAGGTACGTCAGGATCAAACAGGTCTGGATGTGTTGATGGGCGTTTCATTCTTTTCAACCCATCACCAAGAGAATTCCAGCCACAGCGGAGAGTGATCAGATGCTCGGGTTTTCGGAATTTCCATTTTGACCGGCTTCAACGCGTCGCCTTTTCGCAAGTAAATGTAATCAATCCGACTCCGAGGCGCTTCACTCGAAAAAGTGAAACCATCTCCATTTCCAACGATTTCCCAACTATCCTGAAAGCCTGTTTTCATCAGTTGATGCACTTCCCCTTCCGGAAAATCATTGAAATCTCCCAATAAAATCATCGGAATGTTCGGTTCATTCTGCTGTTTCTCTTTGGCCACTTTCAAAAATTCTCTGACGTTGGATAAACGCTCTTCATTCCCTCGCCGATAGTCAATATGAGTTGTCCCCAACCAGAGCGATCCTTTGGGTGTCAAAATCTTTGCCCACAGCACACTGCGTTGCTCTCCTTCATGTAACATTGTCAGGTGGTGGTTGTAGCTTTCGGCGACTGGATATCGGCTGAGAATCGCATTACCGTAATCACCACCTTGATGATCAATGTTTTTGCCAAACACAGAGTATTGGAGTCCGCTACTTCTGGAAATTTCCTGAACCAAATCCAAACGATGTGAGCGCTCAACAAATCTGTCTACTTCTTGCAACCCTATGAAATCAGCCTCTGAATCCTTCAAAACTGCAGCAATGCGATCAGCATCCACCACATCATCCAATCCCCGAGCATGATGAATATTGTAAGTCATCACCCGAAAAGTTGTTCGCTCATCCGCTTCGGTTGAATCAACAGCATCAGCAAAAGCTGAAATCATAGCCCCAAAAAACAACCCAACTAGCATCCACGCTGACAGTTCAATATTAAGTTTCTTCATCCAATTCAACTATTTAACCATTATATGGTCACACATCAAGAAACCTCTGCATCCTTCATCCTGCATCCCTTTAAAAGAGAATTTCTTTAATTTCTGGAATAATATCTTGCATCGCATCTACAATCGCCGGATCAAAATGAGTTCCCTTTTCTTCTTCAAGAATCGTTAAAGCTTTTTCCAGGGAGAAGGGCGGTTTGTACACGCGTTTACTAGTCAACGCATCGAATGCATCCGCAACTGCAACGATCCGAGCTTCTAATGGAATCTCTTCACCTTTCAGCCCATATGGGTAACCTTTCCCGTTCCACCATTCATGATGGTAGAGTGCAATGGTTTCCGACAAGATCAGAGCATCGGCAGAAGGGTTTTTCAAAATCTCACCTCCGTAAATCGGGTGCTGCTTCATTTCTTTCCATTCTGCAGCATCCAACTTGCCTGGCTTATTCAATACAGCGTCTGGTACTCCGATTTTTCCAATGTCGTGCATGGGCGCCGCCAGCTTTAACATCGCGATCCAGTCCTCAGGCATTTCAAGTTTCCGCGCCAGAATCTCGGAATAGCGAGCCATGCGGTGAAGGTGTTCACTGGTATCCTTATCCTTAAATTCTGCGGCAGCTGCAAGTCGGTATATCGTATCCTCTGTCGCCAATCTTAACTGGTCATAAAGCAACGCATTTTCGACAGCGACCGAGGCTTGCCCAGCCAATAGCTGCATCAACTCAGCATCCAGGTGATCAAACCCTCCAGAGCGCACCGTCCCATCCTCATTCAAACGATTCAAAGCCTGAAAAACTCCGAGGACCTTTCCCTGGTTTTCCTTCATTGGCGCCGCCAGGATCGAATGGGTTCGGTAACCTGTTTTCTTGTCTACTTCCTGATTGAATCTCGAATCACTGTAAGCGTCTGGTATTGAAATCAATTCCCCGGTTGTTGCCACTGACCCGGCAATGCCGGCGCTGATGGGGATTCGAATCGTCTGAGTTCCGGCGGCAACTTTACTCCAAAGTTCGCCGTTCTTTTGATCCACGAGAAAAACCGTAGCCCGGTCGGCTAGCAGCAATTTTTGAGTCGCGCTGACCAATTCATTCAACAGAGAATCAATCGTTGTTTGAGCGGCTATGGATTTGGCGAGTTGCAAAGCCAACGTCAATCGCTTTTTCCAGTCGCGCAGAGCATTGAGTTCCGCCAGATATGGGTTAAGCTCCTCGCTGGATGGGCGATGATCGGATCGGGCAGGGTTCGGATCTGTTTTCATGAAGCCGGAAAAACGTTGCGATTCCTGATAATCAATGACAAAAGCGCAGCTGTTTGGAAAGTCGGAAATCTGAAATGGAAAAGAAGAAAAAGGAATGGACCGCGCCGGGCGCGCAGTTTTTTGGTAGCAAGGTTACAGTGGTCCTGGTTCGCCCTATTTACGCAAGAAACATCGGGTATGTTTCAAGATCGATGGGGAATATGGGTTGTGATCGGTTGGTCTTGATTCAGCCAGGTTGCGCATTGGATGCCGAAGCCAGGCAAGCCGCTTCCCGCGCGCAGCGGGCTCTGAGGCATTCAGTGATCTACGATGACTGGAAACATTTCTTTGAATCGGAAGGGGATGGCATCCGCATCGGTTTGACGGCTCGTGGACGTAAAATTAGGAAAAATCACCGACTTGAATCCACGCTGGAAAAAATGACCAGAAATCGTTCAGATCTGTGGCAGGATGAAACTCCGATTTACCTGATCTTCGGCCCGGAGGACCACGGTCTGACGATGGATGATCTCAAATTTTGTCATCATTGGTGCTCTCTGGGCGCATTCGGATATTATCCCAGTCTTAATATTTCCCATGCGGTTCTATTGGGATTGTATAATGTGAGGCGTTTTTTGGAATTGCGTGAGTTGGAAAATTCGGATCGTCAAGTCACCCGGGAAACACATTCAGGAAACTCTCCAAATGAAGAAAAGTATGAAGTATTTGAGTCCCTGCAATCTTGGAAAGAGCAATGGGAGCAACCTTCGGATATAGCAGAAGACGAGGTAAGAGAAATCGAAAAACCGGTGTTGTCCGAAGAGGACTCCTCTGATAATGACCTAGCCAAAGTTGATGACGCAGCGAAACCTCCTGAACTAGCGCCCGCCCGACCTGGAGCTAAACTCAAACCATTCTATTACCCTGAGGATACAATTCGTGACTGGCTGGAATCCATGGGACTCAATACCCGGGAAAAAAAAGTTAATGCCTTGTCCGTGTTAAATCGAATGATACTGGAATCTGATCCAACCAGAAAAGAATTACAAATCCTTGAAACACTTTTGCAGCAGAACATGAGAATGCTGCGCCAATCAGGAGCTGTTCGACGTCAGCGAGGTATCAATCCCAGCGATCATGATCTTTAAATCGGCGATTACCTTTCTCTCCTATATCAAGCGCTCGCTAAATCCCAAACGAGCGTTGCATACGATGAACCACACCAGTAGTCGTGCTGTGAGACAGGTGTATTTTGGTTTCGCATTATTTCTGTTCATTCTGTTTGCTGCAACAGTAGCTTACGAAATGGCAGGTTGGAATTTTATGGACGCTTTTTACATGGTGATAATCACCGTGTTTGGCGTCGGTTTCGGGGAGGTACACCCGATTGATTCTCCGGTCCTCAAAGTGGTTACTATCATTGTAATCCTGGCTGGCACTTCAGCTGCGGTATTTTTAGTTAGCGCTTTTATTCGAATGATTACCGAAGGAGAAATAAAGGAAGTTATGGAAGAATTCAAAGTATCCAGATCCATTGAAGGACTAAGTCAACACACTATTGTCTGTGGATTTGGACGGATGGGTCAAATACTGGCGCGAGAGTTGTCTCAGGCCAAAATGCCGTTTGTCATTCTGGATAACAACGAAGGAAGAATCCAACTGGCTCTGGAGGCCGGTTATCTATGTGTCAGAGGTTCTGCCGAAGAGGAGGATTCTCTAACCAAAGCTCATATTCATGACGCGGCTACTTTGGCGACCGTTTTACCCACTGATACAGTGAATGTATTTGTCGCTCTTACAGCTCGCAATATGAATCCTGGACTAAGGATCATTGCCCGGGGAGAGAACCCAACTGTTGAGAAAAAGCTTTATCAAGCTGGAGCTGATGATGTGATTCTCCCTGCGGCAATGGGAGGACTCCAAATAGCGCATACAATCACCCGTCCGAGCTTGACAGATTTTATTGATAAGGAACGATCATTAATAAATCACGATTTGCAAGCGTTGGGTGTGCGACTGGAGGAGATTTCAGTAGATAGTCGCCCAGGTCTGGCAGGGAAATCATTGTTGGAATTTCTTAAAGGTATCGAAAGTCAGTTCATGGTCATCGCCATTCACAAAGCTGACAAGACTCTTGTCCGACGTCCTGAGAGTTCACAACTTTTAGAAAAGGGGGATGTGCTCATCGTATTGGAGGTTTTTGATGAAGGATAAAGGATAGAGTTTAATTGGAATGTTTTATTATCACTTGAGCTATTATTTTACTGAGAATGAATTCTATTTCCCCGTCTGCTGTTTCTGCACAGGAACAAGCAATTTGCGAATTTCAATCATTTTTCCCAGGTTTGAAATCACGTTGGATGGCTCAGGCTCCTGGACGCGTTAATTTGATTGGGGAACATGTGGACTATAATGGCGGGATCGTTCTTCCAGCAGCGATTGACTTTTATACGACACTTGTAGCAGCTCCGATTGATCGTCCGGAATGGGTGGTGCGGACGGCTTTTGATCCGGAGGTTGAAGTGAGTATTCCTGTGGAGAGCCCGGTAGATAAATCGGGGCCATACTGGACTACTTATCTGCGAGGGGTGTTGAATTACTATCTCGAGTCAGGTTGGGATATTCCAGGTTTGAAGATATGGATTCAGAGTAATGTGCCAACTGGAGCCGGGTTGAGCAGCAGCGCTGCTTTGGAAGTTGGAGCCGCTTGTTTAATTGAGGCAGCTACAGGTCGCGCCATGGAACTTCAGGAGAAAGCTTTATTATGTCAGAAAGCTGAAAATGTTTACGCCGAAGCTCCATGTGGATTTATGGATCAGTTTGCTTCGGCAATGGGAAAGAAGGATCATTTTTTAAAAATTGATTGCCGCGATCAAAAAGTGGAACCGATTCCTATGGTGGACCCTGAATGGGAACTCTGGATAGTACATTCAGGAGCTTCTCATTCGATAGCAACCAGTGAGTATGGGAAGCGCAGGGCGGATTGTGAGGCTGCTTGTGAAATTTTGGGAATTTCCAGTTTACGAGAAATTACACCGAAAAAGCTGTCGGAGGCGCTTCAAAATCCAGGACTCAATGAACGAGTTGCGAGGCGGGTCAAGCACGTGGTTACTGAAATAGAGAGAGCCGATGCTGCCGGCGAAGCTTTACGCCATTCGCAATGGAAGACTTTGGGATCGCTGATGCGGGCCAGCCATCAATCAATGCGCGACGACTATGAAATCACTTGTGAAGAAGTAGATTGGATGGTGGAGCAAATTGAGAAATTGCCAGGAACCTTGGGAGTTCGAATGACTGGAGGTGGTTTTGGAGGGTGTGTGATTGTAGTGATGCAGGCGGATCATTTAGAGATGGCGCGAGGTCAATTGGCCGAGTGGTTTGAATCCCGCTATTCGAAGGCTTTGCAAAGTTGGACGACTCGTCCGGTGGAAGGCGCCCAGTCAAGGATTATAGATGAGGGTTGAGATTTTATGAAGACCTTGCGGCGTGTTAAGTTTGGGAAATGTGCTTTTTGTGGGCGGGAGGTTCCTTTAACTTTTCATCATCTGATTCCACGCAAGTTGCATCGTCGAACCTATTTTAAAAAGCATTACGAAAAAACAGAATTAAGTTTCGGGGTAAATATCTGTCGGGAGTGCCATAATGGTATCCATGACTTATATGATGAAATGACATTGTTTCTTCGATTTTCAGACCCGGAAGCTCTAAAAGAAGATCCTGCGTTGAAGAAACATTTCGCGTGGGCGAAGAAAGTAAAGCGATATTGAGCCGCAGAAACGGCGAAAACACTAATGCGCCATTCCGCAACTATATCCCTAACTCAATGAGTCGCCATGCCCAAGCCAAAATTCTTCAGTCCTTGCCTGTAGCGGCCAAAGTTGGATAAATAATCTCGCTAAAATCCCCAAGAAACTTGTCTATACTATGATTCTCAAGATGTAGGAATTTTAAATTTGTCAGAAGGGGTGTCTTCAAATTGTAACATATCTGTATGATTTTCTTTTTGATTCAGATCCAATATGCTGACAGACATGAAATCATTAACGGCGTTTTTTACAATAGGACTCTGGATTGCCGGGTTTGCAAATAGCTTGTCGGCAGAGCCTGTTCGATCCATCGCTTTGCTAGGTTGTCTGCGCCAATATGAACCCGCCCCTGCGCTGGCTTATTATGCCGACCGGGATTTTGATCTCTGCCTTTGGGTGGGGGACAATATCTATGCAGACACCCAGGATGATCCAGCGGTTTTGGAATCCTGCTACGATTTACTGGCCTCTTTCCCATCTTTTCAAAAGCTCAAGAGTAAAGCCCCGTTCCTGGCAACCTGGGATGAGGCTCGACTGTTTTTGCTGCGACAGCGACATTTGCGCCGTCTTGGGCGGCGCGTTTTGCGATCGCGAGTCCGATGCCTCGGCTGGCACCTGTAATGAAGAGTGTTTTTCCTTGTAATG
>JAUIHU010000220.1 GCA_030432175.1 Verrucomicrobiia bacterium
GCTCTGAGGAATAGGCGCCGTCGGGATTCTGTGTCAAATCATCGGTCAGGTTCAAATCATCCCGAAGGGCGTAAATCTGTCCTCCGATTCTTAGTGCGTGTTCTTCATTAGGATTGTACCCAATCGCCTCAGGGGTGTTTTCGTAATAAATATTACCAGCTGCCAAAAGACTGCTCAGCGCGCCGGATCCATCGTTGCTGGCCAGGACAATTTCTCTGGCGTCATCCGGCCATTCCAGATCGTAATAACCAATCACCGAAGGCCAATAGATCGTCCCGAATCCAGCGGCAGTGTCGGCGTTGTTGTCGCGCATCCACCAGACCTCCAGCCGATCGGATCCAGGAATGGCGTTGACCGGAATAATAGCGCCCAGCGCGGAGTCTTCCAGTGAGGTCAATGTATCCAACGGGTTGACATAAGCGTTGGGATTAAACGACGTACCGGATGGCTGATAAATATAGCCTGCCAGATAATCTTCACCCGAGCCGTGCCCAATCTCCAGATTCGGAGCGCTGATGCGCTCTCCTACGTAGGCTGTCTCTTCGACAAATCTTGGAGGTATCACCTGTGGATTGTCTTCCCAGGTTGAGGAGTCCGCCCATACAAAATAATTGGACCCTCCATTCGGTAGAGTTGAGTTTCCAAACTCGCCTCGAAAGACATCCAGATTCTCCGCAACCGATCCTTCAAACGGATCAGCGTTCCAACGTTCGATTCTTGGATCCTGCCACTTGAGAAATGCGATTTGATTCGTGAGTTCACATGGTAAGACAAGTGTTTCGCCGTCAAAATCAATGGTGGTCACAGTCTCCAAACCGAAAGCGCTGTAATCAATTATTTCCAATAAAACCGGATTAGCAGGATCGCTGACATCCACCATCGTCACCGCATCACTGTACCGCCCCACAATTGCAATCACATCATCATGCCGCGCGATGTAATGAACTCCATTGAGTCCGGTATACCCATCCTGGTTCTGAATCAACTCTTTGACCAAAGAGATATTGGCCGGATCACTGACATCATAAATCTGTACCCGATCTGTGTTCGACATTCCGAGAAACAGATAGTTTTGATAAATCACAGAACCGCCCCAAACGACATCCAGATTTTCAAAACCAACATCCGCGTTTCCGTATATTCGAATAATCTCCGGCTGAATGGGATCCGTCACATCAATGACATACAATTCCTTATTATCGGCATCCGTCACATAAGCCACTGCCTCGCTCAGAGCTATCGTGGAAGGGTTCGTATTATTCCAAACCAGAGAGCCCATGGAATCCCCGACAGTAAATTCGCTGAGCGATCCGATGCCCACTCCGGTTTCCACAGTACTGATTCGCAAACTGGTGAATGAATCATCATTGTTGCTCAGCACATACAAATAATCGCCATCCACAGCCAACCGCTCAGGCCGCAGTACATAATTTGCTTCCACACCATCTCTGATCCGAAACCCGAACTCAGGAGAAGCCGGATTGCTGATGTCCCACTGATTCACAGTATGGGACACAGAACCGAAATACATTTCACTTCCGTCAACGACAACACTGAGAGGTCCATTGAGTTGATATTGAATGGAGCTATCATGCAGAATCGTATGTGCGACCCTGATATTCTCCATATCTGAAATATCAAAAGTCATTACCGCGTCCGTGTTGTAATTCGTGACGAAAACGTGATTTCCAGTGATCGCCACATATCGTGGATAGCCGATGTTCGCAAAATCCGGATCGCTGTTATTATAGTCTCTCCCAACCACAGTATAAGGATGCTCGGCGTCAACCGAACTCATCTGCTTCAATTCATCCGTCCTCCAACTGAAGACCCGTTCAAAAGCCACCTCGGATCCGGCGTTGTATCGCAACAATGTTCGATGGGCCGGATGGGTCTCTGTGACAATGGTATAAAATCTTGAATTCTCTCCGATGAAAGCGCCGCCGCCCGGGATCACGTCCTGCTCTTCAATAGTGGGAACCATATCCCCCGGCATTGCAACTGCGGTTGCTTCCGCTTGCCCATCGAGGTTGGAGGACGGACGGACGTAGTGACTGTATTTGGAATAATCAGTCGGCCAGACCAGTTGGTATCGGGAAAAATGGTAAGGCCAGCGAATCCCTTCCACGCCTTCCGTCATCCAGTAAATTTCCAGGTCCCCGGTGTTCTCCGTCAAATGGGTCGCCCACAGTTCTGGAATGTCTGTGCCTTCTATCACTTGTCGATAGGTAAAGTTCAGGCTGGATACCAGATTGACAGGTTGCGGCATGAGACCGGATTCCGGAACCATATCTGCGCCACTGACCAGCGGCTCTCCCAGTTCAATTTGCACCAGATCAGGGATGGCGATGTCTTTCACATCAATGATTTCAAATCCCAGAAACTGACGAGTTCCGTTCCCTTTAGGATCGCCCAAAATCTCGGCAAAAACCCTGCCCGTTCGAAGCTGAGCCTTCACCTGCCAGATCCCTCCCTGCTTGTCCACCCAAAGAGTTTTTTCCAAAACGTCTTCCTCATTTCCAGACAAACCGGTCTGCGTTCCGGTCACCACTTCCTCTGGAAAGTCATCGGAATATATCAGGTGAAAATCTCCGACCGCACCCTGATCGATAATAATATCCGGTCCGTTGTAATCTCCTTCATTCCAGTAAACGACTTGGGGAGTTTTGACTGATGTGCCAAGGATCGAATAATTAATGGTCTGTAGCACATAATAATTGGAGCCGCTGTCTTTCACGTACTCCAATCCGTCAGATCCGTCTTCCAACTGGTACCGATAGGAGCTGCCTGTTTTTAGTGAAAACAAACCACTGTCAGCCGCGCTGGGTAAGCGTTTTTGCCAACTGATAGAGATGGATCCGGATTCTACCGCAAACACCTTCTGCGCATGCGGACTCCAATACCAGCCCAGGCTGGTCTGGGAGCCTATGTACGATTCCTCGTCCACATACGGTTGAGCAAACCAGTATTCCTCCGGTGATTCCAAAGCGCTTCCCGATTCATCCTTGTCCGGGGCAGCGATCACATCACCAAACTGATAACTGCTTTTCCGTCCAAAATAAGGAGCTGCCATCGTAGCGCTTCTCAGACGATACTTTCCGGTCCCTTCATAGACCTCAGCGACAGAACTGTTGGCGGTTCCGGCGGGAATGGGAGGCAGATAAGTTGAAGGCGAGTAGATGGCGCGAAACTGCCCGGAAGCCGGAACCGAAGTCGTTCCTCCGTTCGTCGCCTGTTCCGAGGAAAACGGCGCTCGGTAAGGATACAAATCCTTGTCAGCTTCGGGAATCTCATCGCCGTTCTGATCGAGAGGAATACCAGTGTTGTCATCCGTAAGTGGCATTCCGCGCAGCGAGGAACGGTTATAAGGAGTTTTATCCTGCGCCAGTTGCTGCGCGGCCCCCCAATACTGCCCGACGCTCAACAGGCAACATACGATAATGGATTGAATCCTGAGCATGAAATGGATCTAGGTAAATCGGTTTGGCGCCTGAGATTGTAGTACAGGGAATATGCCTGATTGGCGCTATAGCTTCTCTCAGTTTCTTCAGCTCTTGGCTGAGTCAACTTTCCAGCAGTCCATTACTTTGAAAGCAAATTCTCCAACGCTTTCAAACGGGCTTCGAGGTCCTCATACTTCCTGGCCAGCGCGTCCTTCTCAGACTCCAATTGAATGTTCTTTTCCTTCAACTCCTCGATTTCCTGGTCCTTTTCTTTTCGAAGCTCCTGAATGGCTGAAACCGCCAGGACACTAAAATTGTCGTAATCAAGTGAGTACCATCCATCATCCTGGTTGGGCACTCCCGGAAAACTTTTCTCCACTTCCTGAGCAATGAACCCCAACCCCTTTTCGTCCTCATCCGCCTGGTAATTCATGTGATACTTCACGGGCTTCAGTGTCATCAACTTTTCAAGAACACCCTCATCGACCGGTTCGATATTCTTCTTCGCGCGTCGGTCACTGATTCGACTGTATTGTCCGTCGCGCCCAATCATGGCAACAGCTGCGTATTGAGGCGATCCAGTCGGATCTCTGTACACAAAATGAAGTTGTTGCTTAGTTCCAACAACCGTTCCAATCAGCCATTCGTCATCAGTTCCGTTCAAATGGATAGATCTTTCAAAAATCCCGCCACTGAAACTGGATATATCAGATTCCAAGACCATTTGGGCATTTGATATTTTAATCCCTCGCTGAAAATCCAGAAACTCTGAGTCCGGATCCTGTAATGATCCGGCCAGCATCAGATTGCCATTCAAAGTCACAGTGGAATCAGCATTACCAACCTTAACATCACCATTCAGTTGAACGATGGATTCACCTGCTTTTCCAACTGACACATCTCCACCTCTGGCATTGACATAAATCTTGGAGGCTTCCGGGATCCCCGAAGGCCTGGCAACTGCCTGGATTTCATTTTGATCCATAGCCATCGAAGCTCCGTTTTGCCCCCCAACCGACAACCAACCATCCCATTGAGTATCTCCATTAAAGCTACTTCCTCCCGTAATCCAACTGGTTCCGCGTGCCGTGATGGCCCCATTGATATTGACATCGCCACTGGCTGTTATATCGCCAACCGACAAATCTCCACCAACAGTCGCATTCCCTGTCGTCGATATGGATCCAGCGCTCAACGCGCCTCCAAAACTGCCCGCCCCAGTTGCAGCCACTGATGGAGCTGTCAGCGCCGAGCTGAAGGTCGCAACGCCAGTGACGTTAAGTTTCTTCGCAATCGTCACATCGCCACTGGTGGAATTGATCGTGAAGTCGGAAGCGCTCAGCGAGTCAGCCACCAATGCCTTGTTGGCGAGAAATGAAAAAGGAGTCGTCAGATAACGCAAACGGGGAGACATTTCCGAATCATTTCCACCCGTCAATCCCAATATTGTAATTCCCAGATACCGACTGGAAACTGTGCTTCCGGAGCCAGCGTCCAGATTGTCAAAAACTTCGGACAACGGTGGATAGGGCTCAGAAGAACTGTAAGCCGAACCCGCGCCCAGCATCACACTGAAAACCCCGTTGTCAAAGGTTACCGTCTGAATCTCACTCCACAACGGCTCCTCGCCTGCGGTCGCGGTTTCATTTTCATAAATTCGGAAAATGACATCATAATTGGTGGGCGTGGTCGCAATAGGATCTCCATTGTCATCTTCGATAAATCCCTGGTAGGTGAGCAACTGGGGCGGGTTCGGATCAGCGATCCCGATTTGGACCATTCCCGCTACCAATCCGATGATAGCAACCCATCTATTCAGTTTTGAATCAGCTTTAACGTTCTTCATTTCGCTAATTGATGCGTTTAGTTTTTTATTTTTGAAAATTGAAATCAGTTGGCGTCTCCAACTCCTGGTTTCAAGGAGCTGGAATTCCCTGAATGGCGTCTATGTCCGAAATTCGGATCAGGCTGAATGTTCCCTGCACGCCGTAGTGTCGGGTCTCGTAATGATCCAATGCGCCCCCTTCTCCATAAACCGGCTTTCCGATTAACGTAATCTCCTCGGCATAGTTCCCTGCCATTTGGGTTGCCCCCGAAGTCAGGCTGTCAAAATCATCGCCCTGTGTAGAAAAAAGCAATGCGACCGTTCTTTTAAAATCATAAGATTCCTGCCCCTGCTCCAAAGCCACGGAACTGAACTCAGCGTCCCGGTTATCATGGTCCGGATGGTACGTATGCAGAAAAGGACTCGTCTCCTGTGCGCCATAAGCCATCGAAACTTCAGTGACCAGTTGCGCTTGAGTAATCAATGATTCCGCCGCCGCTAAAATCTCCAGCCTCGCTTCAGCAGTGAGGGTCGATGCCGATTGCGCAGCCAAACCATCCACAACCAGCGTTTCAAAATTCTCAAAATCAGTTCCGTAGGTTGCCAGAAGTAATTCGTCCGATTCCACCAGCAATTGTCCCGCATCATCATACACTTGCAACAGCAGCGATCCTCCCAGGGATGCGACTACGGTGGCGCTGGTTAATCCGGAAGGAATCTCTGACCGGTCGGCGATTTCCAACAGTTCCAGAGTCGTTGTCCCGTCCAGATCAGCGCTGACGGGTGAAAGTGATCCGGTAAATACCCAACCCGCATTCTCATCAGTCCACGGAAGATGAACCGAGCTGACGCGCCGGGCAGCAGAAAGCTGGTTCGGATCCAACAGATCCTGCGAGTTCGCCAATATCCGACTTTCGCCATCATTGACATCCACTCCGTAAAAAACAGACTGCATCAGCCGAACATCGTCATTCCCATCGACGTGCAAAATCATGCGCTGTTTGTACGATCGGGGAGTTCCATTATAACCCTCAACATTTCCAGTTGGATTCACTGACCCGTCTTCATTAAACACCGTCCCGTCATCATCCCGCTCATAAAATGTGATGTTATTCCTGACTCGACTCATCTCGACATCACCGACCCAGAGTCCAGCTTTCGATGATTTGTGCGCAGTAACTGGAACTTCAAGTTCTGTGAATCCAAGGCTGTCTGAGAACTGCAATATCCCGGCGAAGAAATCTCCGGATCCCCCACTCATTGCGCTGCGATTCAAACCCAGCACAATTTCAATTTCAGAACCTGCCTGTCCAGCTGCTGGCAGAGTAAATTCCACCGTCCCGGCGCTGTTCAGATCAGTGTAGGAGTATGTCAGCAAAGCAGCCCCGTTGCCATCGGTTTGACGCGAACCGCGCAGTAGCATTGGCGGAGCGGCTTGTATGGGTTGGATCTCCTGCAGAAAACTGTCCAGATCCATTGAGAAATCACTCAGCGCTGGTGGAGTTTCGGAATTCAGCATCTCCATTATGACATTGATGGGTTCATTAATTGTATTGCGAATGCGAACCCGATGTCGCGAAAGTTTATCCCCGAAAACGATTCCGTTCTTGTCTTCAAGAATCAGCTGGAAAGGGCCAAAATACTCGTTGTAATGCCCGTCCGCATCCATCCAGTAGGCTTCCCCTCGCTTTATGTTCAAACTGAAAGGACTGGACCCTATCAGGCTGGATTCCAGATCGCCCCCGATGTAATGAAAGATCTCATTCACTGCAAATTGCAGTTCCGGGTTCTTGCCCAGGAAATTGTCAAAAACGAGATCTGTCTGATCGGCTGAAATTGGAAAACCGATGAAGTTCTGTCCGTCAGTGTTCCATCGGTAATTCTCCAGCCTGGGTTTGCCTTTGATACTCCAGGTAAAATCGGAGGCGCTATGG
>JAUIHU010000221.1 GCA_030432175.1 Verrucomicrobiia bacterium
CCTCAGGACCTGTCTCACGCAATGGAGCGCTGTAATAAACAAAAAATCTTCCATTCTCGCTAAATTTGGGATGCGCAGCGAAACCTAGAGCCCCTCGTTCATCAAAAGCGCCTTGATTCAGCTTTGTCAGTCGGTCTCTCAAGTCGAGAAACACGTTTTTTTCACCTGAAGCTGGGTCCACTCGATAAATCACACCTACCTGATCGACAACGATCCATTGCTCTCCAGAATCAGTGGTTTCAATGGAACTCAAATGAATCGGTGAAGTGAATCCACTGGAAACTTCTTTCAAGCTGACAGCCGAAGTTTGCATTGGCGCGATTGTGGTCAATCCGAACACAAAGCTTGAAAGAGCCAAAGTGGAGGCTCTCCAAGGTAATTGGAAATCAAAGTACGGTAATTTCATAAGATTAATTGGAAATTGGGAGAATATTAGAACATTCCCAGATTAAAACAAGCCGACCGGAGAAAAAAATGCAGGAATCTCCAAACATCAGGGAAAAATACCGGGAAAAGATATGGGTTCAGATTTGGACAATCTGAGTAGTCTATGACGCGGCCAGAATTCGTTTTGAAATCACGTACTTTGTCTTGGAAATCATAATAAATCTCTGCTATGACTATTGCGACCCGAGAAGTAGCATAAATTTTACGCTATTTTTCTAAAAAATAACTTACCTGAACGACTCCAGATACTTTCCCGAAATTTCAGATTCGAAAAATCTCAAGATCTCAATCCAATAGATGATTTCGACCTGAATTGAAGGATTTCATTTGGAGCAACAACATTATGGCAGATCAAAAATATAATAAGTGGTTCACCACATTCGGTTTGTGCCTTGGGCTGAGCGCAGCAAGCGTTTCCGCACAAGTAGCAGGGCTGACACCGGTGGACATTGACGATCCTGCAGCGCCGACCGACCCTGGTTCAACGGAAGAGCTGCCGGATGGAACGATCCGTCTGACCGGATCAGGATTCGCAGTATTCGACGCAGCGGGTGATATCATGCATTTCGCCTACGAAGAGATTACAGGTGATTTCGACAAGAAAGTTCGAGTCGCGGCGATTGATGCGAATAACAACTGGGGCCGTGGAGGAATCATGGCTCGTGAGTCACTGGACAACTTCAGTCCTGGATTCAAAGCGCTGGTAGCTGGATTGAACTCAACACCTGATGGTGATGGAAATCCTCAGGGAGCCAATCAGGTGCGCTTTGTCGGACGATTCAGCTCGGACGCAAACTGGTCTACAATGAGTCGAGTCTACGGTGGTGTCGCTGACACATTACCCAATCAATGGATTCGTTTTCAGCGGGTTGGAAATTATTTCGCCATGTACGTCGGAACGGACGGAGAGAACTGGACTTTGGTGGGAGAAAAATACACGAATGGACTCGTCCCAGAGACTCTTCTGGTCGGTCTGTACGCTTCAGGCGCTGATGATGGTTTCACTGGAGTTGGAACCACTACCATCGATTATGCAGACTACTCTGATGTAGAAGTCACAGATACCGAAGCTCCAACATTGGTTTCCGCAGGCACCATGGACAAAGAGGTGATCGGGGTAAAATTCTCCGAGTTGCTGGACGCTGATTCAGTTGCAGCGTCTGACTTTCAGGTCAGCGGAGCTTCTGTCACGGAAGCCACAGTTGGTATTGGAGGATCATCTGTTTACCTGACAGTCACCGGACTCACCGCTGATTCGTTCACCGTTTCAGTTGGCGGCGTTAGTGATGTGGCTGGAAACGAAATTGCCGGCGGAGCATCAGTAGAAGGAAACGCTGCCTCTGGATGGCAAACAGCGGATGTTGGGGCATTTTTAGATCCAAACAACCGTCCTAACATAGACGACAACCCATATGTGATCGGACAACAAATTGCCACTGAAGTTGATGGACAAATGGAAGTGGAAATCGTTGGTGGTGGTTCCAATATCTGGAATCCAGGAGATTTTCTTCACTACCTTTACACTGAAAAATCTGGTGATTTCGATGTACAAGTCGAAGTAGTTCGCTGGGATCGCTCTCTGGATACAGCCAGCTATGGGCACGCAGGTTTGCTTGTACGTCCGTCATTGTATTTAGATGTACAGGAATTCACTGGAGAGGGAACTCAGGTTCCTAATGTCATGAATACAACCTATGCTGAAGGTAACCAGGAACGGACCGCTATCACGGTGTGGCGCGATGAACCCAATGGATCTTATGGAAACAGTCCTGTGATTGGAACAGGAACCGCAGATTCAAATGGAGTCATCGGTCGTTTCGGTCGTTTAAGGGCTGGCAATTCTGCTGGTGACCCCGTTGAAGGATCTTCTGAAGACGCTTCACGCTGGCTTCGTTTGAAACGCGAAGGAGACGAATTCATTTCCTATTGGTCCTATGATGGAGAGGAGTGGATTGAGCACAACCGCCATACATTGGCTTTACCGGCAGATGTGCTGGTTGGTTTTGCAGGCATGACTGACACCGCCGGCACTCAGCCCTGGCATTACAACACCATCCATATCCGTAACTTTGGTGACTTCGGAGCAGGTGGTGGCGGTGGAGATAATCCTCTGGAAGGCTTAACCTCTGTGGATATTGATGATCCAGCCGCTCCGACTGATCCAGGCTCTACTGAACTTCTACCAGACGGTACCATTCGTATGACCGGATCCGGTTTTGCTCAGTTTGACGTTGCAGGAGATATCATGCACTTCACTTACGAAGAGTTGACCGGAGATTTCGATAAGAAAGCCCGCGTTGCTGCAATTGACGCGAACAATAACTGGGGCCGTGGTGGTATCATGGCCCGCGAGTCACTGGATAACTTCAGCCCAGGATTCAAAGCCGTGGTCGCTGGACTGAACTCCACACCTGACGGTGACGGCAACCCACAAGGCGCCAACCAGGTTCGTTTTGTTGGTAGATTTAGCCCGGACGCAAACTGGTCCACAATGAGCCGTGTTTACGGTGGAGTTGCTGATGCGCTGCCAAACCAATGGGTAAGACTGCAACGTGTGGGTGATTATTTCGCCATGTATGTCAGCTCCGATGGAGACAACTGGACTTTGATCGGAGAGAAATACACCAACGGACTGATTCCAGAGACACTGCTGGTTGGTTTGTACGTTTCTGGCGCTGATGACGGGTTTACCGGGGTTGGCACAACTACAATTGACTATGCGGAGTATTCTGATGTGGAAATCTCCGACTCCGAAGCGCCTACACTGGTTTCAGCTGGAACATTGGATAAGCAAGTGATCGGTGTGAAATTCTCCGAAATTCTGGATGCTGACTCCGTTGAAGCTTCCGACTTTGCAGTCGACGGAGCCACAGTTGACAGTGTGGAAGTTGGTATCGGTGGAGCTTCCGTTTACCTGACAGTTTCAGGTCTGACAGCTGATTCGTTCACCGTTACAGTTAATGGAATTACCGACGTAGCTGGAAATGCACTGGCTGCAGATTCTTCCGTTACAGGAAATGCAGCATCCGGATGGCAAACCACAGACATCGGAGTATTCCTGGATCCGGACAATCGTCCAAATATTGATGATAATCCTTACGTGATTGGCAAACAAGTAGCCACAAGCGTAGACGGAACAATGGAAGTAGAAATCGTGGGTGGCGGATCCAACATCTGGAACCCTGGTGACTTCGCTAACCAGAAAGCCCCGGATTCCAGATGGGTGCTGGTGACTTCCTGCACTTCCTCCATACTGATAAATCCGGTGATTTTGACGTTCAAGTGGAAGTGGTCCGTTGGGATCGCTCATTAGATACTGCCAGCTACGGACACGCTGGACTTCAAGCACGTCCATCCATTTACCTACCAGGTTTTGAGAACACTACTGAAGGGACCCAGGTTCCTAACGTGATGAACACCACATACGCTGAAGGTAATCAGGAAAGAACCGCTATCACTATTTGGCGAGATGAAGAAAATGGTGGATACGGAAACAGTCCGGTCATTGGAACTGGCACAGCTGACTCCAATGGGGTTATCGGACGATTTGGTCGCCTGCGCGCTGGTGATTCAGTCGGAACTCCTGTTGAAGGATCCTCACCAGACGCATCTCGCTGGCTGCGACTGGCGCGTTCCGGAGATGAGTTCATTTCCTACTGGTCATATGATGGTGTAGAATGGATTGAGCACAACCGTCATACATTGGCATTGCCAGCCGATGTTTTGGTTGGATTTGGTGGAATGACAGACACTACTGGCACACAACCTTGGCAGTACAACACAATCCACATCCGTAACTTCGGCGATTTCGGAACCGCTCCAGCAGAAGATATTGTGCTGACCGTTTCTCTCAGCGAAGGAACACTGACACTGACATGGGATGGAACAGGCCCGTTCACAGTTCAGAAAACCACTGACCCTGGCTCAAACAACTGGGAAGACGTGGAAACCACCGATCAGAACTCCACGACCGTCAGCGCTGATGGAATGATGGAATTCTTCCGAATCGTGAAGTAAGTTCGTAATGAATGATTTGGTGGTTTCGACTACTCGAAACCATTGGGTTTTCAACTTACATCAAAAGCAAAAAGCCGGTTTCCAGTGAATGGAAGCCGGCTTTATTTTGCTGAGAAGCTATTTCTTTTAACCTTTGGCACAAAGGGTCTGGAAATTGAATTTGCATCCTGGTCATAACATCAAAAATTGAAAATTTTTTCATTTAAATATTTTCACTCCCTCTCTTGCCAAATCTTCACATCTGAGTATTATAGATAAATTGAATCAAGGAGGTCCGATAATTTTTCCATTTTAAAATCAAATATTCCAGACAATGCCCAAGCAAGACGCCGGCTACAAACTGTTGTTTTCCCACGCCATTCTGGTGAGGGATTTCGTTCACGCTTTTTTTCCTTACTCCAATGATCCAATCGAAGAGCCTCCGCCAAAGGCGGTTCAAAAAATCAGCGGCTCATGGATCGATGAAAACAAACTCCTTCGCCGGGATAATGACATTGCCTGGCTTTGCCATGCGTACTGCGAGAACAATCAACAATATCGCCATTTTGTATTGTTGATAGAATTCCAAACCCACCCCGATCCCATTATGCCAGTGCGGCTGAATTCTTACGTTTCATTACTTTCAGAAGAAATCCACCGATCAGGAAGAATGAAAGCGCCAGATCTGCCGAGGATATTCCCCATTGTCCTCTACAATGGACTTCGCCCTTGGAACGCTCCACTGGGATTCCTGGAAACGCAAAAGAATGAACCAGTCGAGTTGTCCCGTTGGCAGCCACAATCCCAATACTTTCTTATCGACCAACTCCATCTGCCCAACTACCAGCTCCCCAGCCCTGACAACCTTGCAGGACTCCTGATCCGCATTGAACGCAGCGCCAACCCACAAGAAGCCACTCACTGGCTCAGCCGGTTGGCACAACGTCTCAAAGAACTGGGAGAAGAAAATTTCCAAAAATCCGTCGTCGCCTGGTTGACCCATTCCTTTTTACCCACCAGAATGCCAAATATAGAACTACAAGATCTCCATACCATTGAACAAATCATTATGAGCATCGACAACAACACCTTGGACTGGTCGGTTCAGTACATCGAACAAGGCCGTAAAGAAGGCCGTAAAGAAGGACGCGAGGAAGGCCACGTTGCTGGACTTGAAGTGGGCAAAGAGAAGTTAGTCAAATTGATTTTTCAATTGCTCACTCGAAAATTCGGACCACTCCCTTCCGGTCTGAAAACAAAACTGAAGGATTCAGATATCGCCACACTGGACAATATTTCCGAGGCGCTTCTGGATCTGAATTCGCTCACAGAATTGGAAGACCTGTTGCGTTGAGCAGGCTAGCCAGAGCTGATTGACCACGGACAAATCCAGTAGGAAACGGGTGCGAATAAAGGAGGGTGGAGGGAAAATGAAAATCAATTTCTTTTGTGTCTAATAACACAAGCGGTAGAAACTTTGGGTGTCAAAAATTTAATAAAATATTAAATACAAAGTTCCTACTCGATAACCCTAGCTCCAACGGCGCGACACATACCAGCCTGGGCTGCCAGGCCCAGGGCGGCATTCCCCTAAAATAAAAGGGCTGAAGGCCCGATACAAAAAAATATTGTTCGAGAAAAGATCCTGTAAATGTGTCGGGCCTTCAACCCTTTTCATTGAGAATACCACCCCCTAGTTATTCAACGGCTGCGCGCTTCTTAAATACGCAAACAAATCCCGGATTTCCTTGTCGCTCATCCCTTCCAGCAAGCCTTTCGGCATCAGGGAAACTCCAGCGGATTCCATGGACTGAATGTCTGATTTCCTCAGCATAGTACTTTGCCCGTCGAAACTCCGAATGGTGACCGTCGCTAAATCCTGGTCAGCCAGAAAACCGCTGAGGATTCGACCGTCATCGGTTTCAACGAGGAAGTTTTCGTAGCCTTCCCGGATCTCTGCGTTGGGCATCACGATGCTGAGTAATAAGTTCGGCAAGTTGTCGCGATCGTAAGGTGTCAGGTCGGGTCCAATTCGTCCGCCTTCGTCAAAGAGGTAATGACATGCAGAGCATTTCGCATGAAATAGTTCCTTGCCGGGGTAGGGATCTCCGGGTTCGGCGTTTAAAAGCTCCGCTAGTTCCTGGATTCGGGATTCCTGCTCTGCTGTGTCTGATTCATGGTCCAATGGAAAAATCTGGTCCAGCAACTCAGTCATTTCCTTCGAACTTAAAGCGCGCAACTTCCAAACCAGGTCCTGAGTGAGATCTGCCTGACTCAACTCCTTCGCCTCAACCGCCTCCAGCATTTGAACCGCCCACGCGCTGCGACTGGTCAACAGGGAAAGGGCAGTGGATTTGATTTCAGCCGGCCAGTTGGAGGAGGCGCCGATGACGGTTTGCCCAATCTTCGGATCGGTATAGTTCATCAAGGAAGTTAGTGCATTTCGCGCCAGTTGTGGGTCGGTCGATCTAATGGCGATTTCCAGCAATGGCTGCACACTGCGGCTGTCTTTGATTTCCCCAAACAACCGTATCGCTTCCAGCTTGTCATCTGCGCCAATGCTGTTGTCTGAAAGCCAATCCAAAGCCTGTTGCCTGGCGGATTCAGATCCTTGCCGAGCCTGGAGAATCAGCGCTCCGGATCCACGATAATTCGCCAGCGCCTCCGCCAGAGAAACCGGCAAATCGGACAGCGTCCGGCCTCTGGATGCCTGAGCAAATCCGCGCATCAAGGCGTCCCGAGTGTCGGCGTT
>JAUIHU010000222.1 GCA_030432175.1 Verrucomicrobiia bacterium
CCGTGCCAAAAGGTCATGGGCAACCTCTGCATGGCGTGGTGCGTTTTCAAACTGGCTGACGATATCGGTTGGGCGAACCTGTCCCAAACCTGCGATGAAAGTTACATTGTGAGGGTTGATTCCTAACTCGTAGAAAAGATTTTCGTAGAGAGCTTTTCGGTACTGCTCATCATCATCGGATTCATCCAGAGCGCAACCCACTGCCAGATCAAATGCAATTGAACCTGGGAAGAACCAGGCAACCGAACCCTGTCGTTTGGTTTCAATCGGGAGACTGACACCATATGCCGAATCCCTGGAACGATTCCAGGCATCGAAAGCCCCCAGCTCAATTTCCTGACAGGCAGAATTGTAAAGGCCAATATCCAATGCAGCCGTGTTTGCCTTCCCCTGTTTTGGCGCAAATGCCCACGATCGAATCGCGCAACCATACCCTTCAAACAATCGCCACCATCCCCACCTGCGCAGATCCCGCCCACTGAAACTCGGAGCCCATTCCAGCAATTGGTTCAGGATCTCCGGATCTCCGGTAGCAATCGCCATTTCAGTTGCAGCCCAAATCATTTCATCCTGATCTTCGAAAACATCTCCATAGTGCGTGATCTTCTGGTAAGCGTTTGGCCACCCAAAGCGATCCACGGCGTGCGTCAAAAAATCCCACCCCTTGCGAGCTGCCTGCTGATAAATCTCCGCCCGATCCGGTTCAACTGCTTTGAATTTGGGGCTGAATCCTAATTGTGCCAGCGCTGCAGTTGCGGCGGCGGTTGCTGATGTGTTTTTAGGCCAGACGACTTGCGGGTCACCTGGATCGGGCAGAATATCGTCCTCATATTTTCGGCGTTCCGGGTAAACTAGAAAATAGAAACCTCCATCCTCGTCCTGAGCTTTGACCAGAAAATCCGCTTCCCACATGGCTTCCTGATAGAGATCACCGATTCCGTCACCGCTTTCAGGGATCCCGACCGAATCCCATTCTGCAGCGCCCTGGAAAGTATCTGCAGCGAAGGTTAAGTGGTGAATCAGCTGCGCGCTATTGATCGTATATTTGCTATAATCTCCGGCGTCATGATGGCCCTTTGAAACATCCACTTTGAAATCTCTCCGGATCGGAGAATGGCTGTTTTCATAACTCTTCATTGCGTCCGAAGCCGAGCCGCCAGCGTCTTGAATATAACGATCATGCCGCGCTGCTAATGCTGTACCCGGCTCGGGAATGGTAGCGGGTGCGTGATGGCACTGTCCGTGAACAAAACGAGTCCAGGGGTAAGAATGTTCCTCGCCGCACCGCTGATGGAAAAGTCCAAGAGCCAAGGTCCGTGACACCCTTTTGGCCAGTGAATGATCAATAACAAAGTCCACGGATCGCCCGATGCCGGGTGTGTAAATAAAATACCTGCCAGGCGTCTTCAGATCAGAGAAATCTGCGGTCCAGGTAGCCTGATAAGGCGCTGGAACGTCCTGGAATCCCTGATCCTTTCGGAGCTGCCAGGCTCCTTCAAACGCTGGAACCGAAGTGGATCCGTCCGCTTTGAACACTTCAAATCGGAGATCATTGGAGCCGGGCGGCTTCCATTCCCCTTTGGACCCCAGGAAATAACCGAGTCGGGCGACTTTTGTTCCAAGGACTTCATAACCTTCCGAAGAGACATGGATCAATTGGCTGATTCGTTTAGGGTTGACGGTCAAGACGCTGTCATTGGGCGAGTTGAAATCTGCTGGATTCGGAAGCTGATCGGGGGTGGAAGCCAGTTTGATTTGGAAAGAGGAATCACTGGACCAGGCGGTTGGAGTCTCGGTTTGAAAAATCAGAGCTGACTCGATACGCAAATCGAATTCATTTTTAGATGCGAAGAGCGCTCGTCTTCGGAAACCTATGGAATGAATTGGAAGCGTACGCCAGGAGTCATTTGGGGACGATCGGATCAGCCACTCAAACTCAGAAAGTTGGAAAGGCTGAGTATTTGCCAGGGAAACGGAATGGACAGGGACGCTAGAGAATGAGAGCGAACCTGAAGATAAATGATCAGCGGACTCGATCCAGCGCCATTCGATGATCCCTGCGCTAAGGGCGGAAAATTGTTGGTCGAGGACATTGGGAGGATTGAGGGATTGAGCCTGGACACCCAGAAAATTATCCCGGACCCACAAACTGAGCATCAATTTTAGAATCAAAAAGCCACCTGACAACAATCTGGTAGTGGCCAGGAGTGAAGGCGATTTGGATTTAAGAAAAAGAGCAGACAAATCCGCAAAGGCAAAGGCAACGCGATTCACAACCCAACGATACCGAGAATAAGCTTTTGGTCGAGCGCTCAATTTTGTTGGGGGATGTTCTGAGTGAAGGTTTTTAAATTAAAAGCAAATTAATAAAAATGCAATTTAATAGCAATCGCATTGAAAATAACTTAATAACTTGAAGTTAATCGTGTTTTTTAGGAGGATTCTAAAAAAAATCATAAAATTTTTCCCGTAAAATCAATGTTTTGGCGGCTTGGTGTGAAAACGGGATCGAGATTGGCCCGATGTACGCTTGAGAGCTAATTGTTATGAACAGATTATCATTGTTGATGGGACTGGGTTTGGAATTGGAACCAGAGCAGGAAGTGAATACCGAACGGTCATTCGGGCCAAACGCCAATGAGTCATCGCAGAATACACAATCCAGACAAATCAAGGCCCTGGTGGTAGATGATGTCAATTTGCATCTCCGACTCACCACTCGCTTTTTGTCACGAGTCGGAATTCATGCCGACACTGCTGCCAATGGCGAGCAAGCTCTCCAACGTTTCAGATACAGAGCATACAATCTGGTTTTGTTGGATTTGAATATGCCGCGAATGGACGGATTTAAAACCGCTCGAAAGATTTTGGAACTCCCACTGGCAGAACGTCCGTTCCTGGTCGCCTGCTCTGCCAGTCTTGCTTTGAATGCCCGGGAACGTTGCCTTTCTGAGGGAATGGATGCGTACCTGCCTAAACCGATTCACCCGGAAGATTTGCTGGATGTGTTGGATCAATTCAAGGAAAGCCGCAAGTTTAGAGGTGATTTCAAACACCGCAATCAGTTGTCTTGACTGGCCGGGAAACGGTGTATAGTTGGGCGTGCGCACTGCGGATTTTGATTACGAACTCCCTGAAGAACTGATCGCTCAGACTCCGGCTCTGCAGCGAGAACAATCCCGGTTGATGGTTTTGTCACGGCAAGGCCAAACGCTGGATGATCGACGGTTTTTTGAATTGCCTGAGCTGCTTCAGCCCGGTGATTTGTTAATTCTCAATAATTCCAGAGTCATCCCGGCGCGGATTCGCGGGGTAAAAGAGGCGTCCGGCGGCCAAGCTGAGTTTCTGTTGTATGAGGAAACCTACCGCAATGTCTGGTGGACCATGGCCAAGCCTGCCAAACGGCTATCCCCAGGAACGCGAGTACGGCTTTTAGATTTATCTCAGCAGCCGACGGATTGGATCCTGGAAATGGTTCAACGGAATGCGGAAGGACATCTGCAGATAATTGCTCGGAACGATAAGGATCCGGATGCGACATTGACTGAAGATTTGGAGAACTTAGGAGAATGGCCTCTGCCTCCTTACATTCAGAGATCGCCTGCGGACCCATTATTTCAACAGGACGCAGAACGGTATCAAACAGTTTATGCGCAGGAAAAGGGATCCGTTGCGGCTCCGACTGCGGGATTGCATTTCACCCCGCAAATTCTGAATGAGCTTGAGAGAATCGGTGTGGAAATTGATTATGTCACCTTGCATGTGGGCATTGGGACATTTGCGCCGGTGAAGGTAGAATCCGTGGAAGACCATGTCATGCACGATGAACGGTATGAAGTTCCAACGACGACGCTGGCCAGGATTCTCCAAGCCAAAGCAGAAGGGCGCCGCGTGATTGCGGTTGGCACCACGAGTTTAAGAACCCTCGAATCGTTGCCTGTGTTGTCGGAATTGCAGGGACAGGATGGAATCAGCGGCCGGACTCGTCTATTCATTTATCCACCCTATCAATTCAAAATAGTCGACGGGCTGATCACAAATTTCCATTTGCCTCAGTCCACACTACTCATGCTCGTTTCTGCATTTGCTGCTCCGGGAGAAAAAGAACTTGGGAAGCAATGGATACTTTCCGCGTATCGAGAAGCAGTTGCCAGAAAGTATCGTTTTTTCAGTTATGGAGATGCGATGTTTGTGAGGTAAAGGCGGTTTGAAAGAATGCGATTATCTGACTACAGCGCAAATTATATCATATTTGGCGAAAAAAATCTCCTGAACGCGGGACAGCATTCAGGAGATTTTTTAACAACCGCCCAACTTCACTCAAAGCGGGCATAAGAACAGACTCAAAAAGAAACAAATCCAAAAAGTTCAGCTCAAATTTTTCACTGACATGATTTTGAATAACTAGACTACAGCTAATCTTGTGCCAAATGCAATTTTGTTAATAAACTTTTGAATTTAAAAAACTACCCTGTCGGGTTGACTCTTCAAATGAATATTCATTACCGAAGACAATTGAAGCCAGAACTTGAAGTCAGCCAAAAAGCAAAGATGACTCTCCCTCTTTAATTGCACCCTAGATGTGTTGCGAATGAAATTATTGCAATCTAGTAAATGGTTGCATTGCGATTGCGTTCCGTGGGACAATTCTATTTAATATGATGGTCCACGTTTATAAATCGCCGAACAGCGAGGAAATTTCCAGCAGATTGAAGCGTTTGAATCTGCCGTACCAGGAATTTACTTCGGACTCTATTCTGGAACTGAGTCATGATTCCTCGGACCAGGTTTATTTTGTGGATCAGCGGGACTTGGAAGGCAAGGATTGGGCGGCTTTGAGGGTTCGAATGGCTCAGGCAAATCGATATTATATTGTAGCTGGTCCAGGGCTATCTTCGTTGGAAATTGTCAACGCAGTGCGGGATGGCGCTTACGATGTATTGCTGAATGAGGATACGGATCACCGGTGGCAGGAGGCCATTGATAAGGTGGTTAAATCTCAGGCGCTCTGGATGCAGATTTACGGAGGGAAACCAAGAGCTACGAAAGAGGTGCTGATCGGTGAATCTCCCTCGATGCGTTCATTGCGACAAGCAATTGAACGATTGGGACCCACAAATGCATCAGTTTTGATCATGGGAGAATCCGGTGTTGGGAAGGAACTGGTAGCGAGCGCATTGCATAAAGTTGCCAATCAAGGTCCGTTCGTTGCTGTGAACTGCGCAGCGATTCCCAAGGATTTGATCGAAGCGGAATTGTTTGGCGCTGAGAAGGGCGCCTATACCGGAGCTTTGAAAACACGTCCCGGATTGGTGGAACAAGCTGCCACTGGAACATTATTTCTGGATGAGATCGGGGAATTGGACATCCAACTTCAACCGAAATTATTGCGATTTTTAGAAACCCGTCGGTTCCGTCGCGTGGGCGGTGATAAGGAATTGAGTATCAATGTTCGAGTGCTTTCCGCCACCAATCGTAATTTGGAACGGGAAGTGGACGCGGGACGTTTCCGAGCTGATCTCTATTTTCGCCTTTCGGAAATCATCTTGCGCGTCGCCCCGCTCAGGCAACGACCAGAAGACATCCCGCTCCTGGCTCAGTCTTTTCTGGTGAACGCAGGTGAGCGATTTGGGAAACATTTTGAAGGACTCGAACCCGAGCTGGCTCGGAAGTTTCAGAATTACACCTGGCCAGGGAATGTGCGCGAGTTGAAGAGCGCGATCGATCGTCTGGCCATTTGGTATGATGGTCCGCTGCTTCGCGCCGGATGGTGGAAAGCCCCTCTTCGCTCTGAAACTCCAAGTTCAGAGATGGATTATCCGTCACATTTCCAGGACGACATGGATGAGTCGTCCGCAGGGTTGCCTGAGTCCGGGATCGGATCGGTCTCAAGTCATGCGCCTGCGCCATCGCCATCGCACGCCACAGGCAATGCGCCCGCTCAACCTTCCGGAAACGGTGGGTGGAGTCCGGGAGGTTTCACTGCAGCGCCAAGCCGCAAACAAAAACTGGAAATGGCGCGCCAACTCCTCGAAGAAAGTGGCGAAAGCCTGACCTGGGTGGCCGCACAACTGGGAGTCCACCCGACCACGCTCTATCGCTGGCGAAAAGAAAACAAAATTTGATGAAGGTTGAAGGTTGAATAAATCAGGTTGGCGTTAATGTAATCCACATGAACGATAACAACGCAGAGATAAAAAATAACAACTCTGGATCTTCCTGGAGTTCTTTGTCCGGGCTGGTTGCGGTTGCTTTGATTGTGATCGGGGTCATGGCAATTGTGACTCCTGCGGAGCGGGATGCCAGGCTTGAAGGGGATTGGGAAACGCCTGACTGGGAGTTGGAAGATCTGGACGGAAACCTGGTCAGTTCAGCAGATTACAAAGGCAAGGTGGTGGCGCTAGATTTCTGGGCGACGTGGTGTGGTCCGTGCCTCCAGGAGATTCCGAGTTTTATTGCGCTGCAAGAAAAGTATGGACCTGAAGGTTTTGCGGTAGTCGGTATTGCCCTGGATGAAAACCCGTCGACAGTGAAGCGATTCGCCAGGAAAAGAGATGATTTGAACTATCAGATCCTGATCGGCGACGCCAAAACGCAGGCAGCATTTGGCGGAGTCCAATACCTGCCAACCACATTCCTGATTGGTCGTGATGGAAAAGTAGCGTTCAAGCACGTCGGTTTAACTCCGGAATCAACCTTGGAAAAAGACATCCAGGAACTGTTGATGAATGATGAATGATGAATGCTCCGCCAGGAAACAACGTACCGAAGGGTGTGTTGTTCAAATATTAAAACCAACGTATTTTCGTTCGTTGTTTATAAATCAATCGGACACCCAAAATAATCGGACATCCAAAATAATCGTCCAAAATAATCGGACATCCAAACCATTCGGACATCCAAACCATGTGTGTGTCCGTTCGTGCGATCGGACCAACCAGGGCTAGCGCCCTTCGCTACGCACGGGTCGCCCAGAGGGCTAGGAAACAACAGGCCGAAGGGTGTGATGTCCGAATATCAAGACCAACGTATTTTCGCACGTTGATCATCAAACCAAAAAATTGGGTATCCTAACCCATGTGTGTATCCGTTCGTGCGATCGGACCAACCAGGGCTAGCGCCCTTCGCTACGCACGGGTCGCCCGGAGGGCTAGGAAACAACAGGCCGAAGGGTGT
>JAUIHU010000223.1 GCA_030432175.1 Verrucomicrobiia bacterium
AAACAGAAGGAAGTGGAAGAAGCCGAGAGAAGAGGTAAAGCAAATGCTAAACCAGGAGAGGAAACAAAAAGTCGTGAGGAGGCTGCAAGGAAAGCCAAGGTTGGGGAAGTAGATTCAGGGGATTCCAAGACTGGATCATCCAAAGGGATGGGAATTTTCGTTGGACTCCTTGCGGTGTGTATCTTGGCGCTCGCAGCGGGCAAACTACTGCCAGGAAAGGCAGAGAATGAACCTGATGCCCCCGGAGGCAATGGGGGGGCTTCAACTCTTACAGATAATACAGCGAAGACCTCCAATGAGTCTGAAAATATCGATCTGGGTCCCCAGATAGGGACTGATTTCACGATTGAAGGGCTGAGTCTGAAAATGGTGTGGATCGAACCTGGGACATTCTGGATGGGAAGTCCATCCGGTGAAGATTATAGAGATGATGATGAAACACGCCATCAAGTCACACTGACGCAAGGATTCTGGCTGGGACAATATGAAGTGACGCAGGAGGAATGGGAGCAGATCATGGGGAACAATCCGAGCCACTTCACATTCTCCGGCAAGCGAGCGCCAGTGGAGCAGGTTTCGTGGTTGGACGCACAGGGGTTTATCAAAACGCTCAACGAGCGAGAAAGGACAGCAGGTCGATTGCCGGATGGGTATGAATATAGTGTACCCTCCGAAGCGCAATGGGAATATGCGTGTCGGGCTGAAACTGAGACCCCCTTTGCCTTTGGGGCCTCACTGAGTTCCAGACAAGCCAACTTTGGTGGAGACTATCCCTACGGAGGCGCCTCGAAAGTGCCTGATTTAAACAAGACAACGGAAGTCGGGAGTTATTCGCCGAATGCCTGGGGGCTCTACGACATGCATGGGAATGTCTGGGAATGGTGTGAGGACTGGTATGATGCAGATTATTACAAGTCAAGCCTAGGATCAGCCCCCAGCGGACCTTCCTCTGGCTCGCACCGCGTCGTACGCGGGGGCTCCTGGAGCAGCAACGCGAGGGACTGCCGTTCGGCCAATCGCGGCAGGGACGCGCCATCGGACCGGAACAGCGACGTAGGTTTTCGCCTGGCTCTCAGTTCTGCTTTAGACCGGTAGTGGAGTGTCATCACAACGGAGGCCCGCGCGATAGCCGGCGCCGGAGTTTGCATGACACGGAACGGACAGACTTCCGCCCCACGGCGTGGAGTGGGTGAAATTGCAACCACGAAAGGCACGAAAAAATTTGAGTGGATATTCTTACCCCTTCCACTCAAAGGCTGTCTTCAGCCTCACTTATATATATTCAAACCAGACCTAAATATCACTTGAACGGGTTAAAAAGTGGGATGCAGGTTCCTTCGAAGTCGCGGGTGTTGCGGGTAGCTAGAATACAATTGTATTTCCAGGCGGTGGCTGCAATGAGGAGATCCGCTTGAGTTCGGATTTGCCCCTGGCTTGCGAGTTCTCCGCGTAATTTACCTGCACGCACTGCAATCGATGTATCGATGGGCAAGATTTGACAGCAAGCAGAGATAAATCGGTCAAGCCACTCCCGTTTTTTTCGGAGGTTTTTCTTTCTCAAACCAAAATGCAATTCTTCGATGGTGATGACGCTCAACGCTATTTGCTCCTGGCTGCCAAGCCATTGTTTCACCTCCGGTTGAGGCTTGGATCGCATCAGTTCGCTGATGACGTTGGTATCACAAAGGAAAGTGGTCGACATTATGATTCCAGATCAATCTCATTGCGGTCCACTCGTTTTGGAGCCTCGCCAAAGTCTCCCTCTTCTTCATTCAGAGCATCTAATTCCATGAGAAGCTCCTTCATGGAAGGCTGTTGGGACTCCAGGCTGAACCGCTCGAAAGCCTCAAAACTCTCCATACCAATCACGGCAGCAACGGGTTTGCCTCGGTTGTAAATAATTTGAGGTCCATCGCCACAGGCATTCACCAGTTCCGACATGCGCGCCTTGGCTTCAGATATTTTCCATCCCGAATAGGTCATTAAACATAGTCTTATTGGTCTGCAGAAGTAGTCAAGTAGGAATTAAATCGACTATGTATATCATCACAATGCGGCCATCCTGGGAACGCTGAGCCCCAGCTCGGCGAGTGGAGCCAGCGTTTGAGGTCGGATGAACCAGTAAACAGCCAAACTTCCGTCTTGCAACGTGGAGCGGGTGAAATTGCAACCACGAAAAGCACGAAAGGCACGAAAGTATTTGATTGGAGATTCTCGTCCCCTGCGCCCGCGCTGGACGGGGGTAGGAAAACCCCCGCTCCCAGGAGAGGGGACAGGAATGTCCCCTTTCCAAAGATTGCATCTTTCTTTCACTCGTTTTATCCTTATTTCATAATGCAATTAGTTCGATCGTCTTCAAATTTGAAGAGTTGTCTGGGCGCTTTTCTGGCGCTCGGTTTGGGTTCATTTTGCCAGATTACATCAGCTCAGGAGGTGTCCTTTGCTGAATCTATCCGCCCGATTCTGAATGATCATTGCGTCAAATGCCACGGCGGTGTGAAACAGGCAGGTGGGGTTTCGTTTATTTACAAGGAACAGGCGCTGGGTCAAGCCAAGTCCGGGGAAACGATCCTGACTCCCGGTTCTCTGGAACAGTCAGAGCTATACCACCGAATCACTACCTCCGATGTGGATGATCGCATGCCGCCAGTGGATGAAAGTCCGAATGGCCTGAGCGCGGAAGAGATCCAGTTGATCGCTCAATGGATCGAGCAGGGCGCCGATTGGGATGAGCACTGGGCCTTTGAGCCACCCACCCGTCACAAAGCGCCGGAAGTGAGTGATCCGACGTGGCCGAAGCAGCGGGTGGACCACTTTGTGTTGAGTGGGCTGGACAAGAAAGATTGGACCCCTTCCCCGGCAGCCGAACCAGAACGCTGGTTGCGTCGTGTGAGTCTGGATCTGATCGGATTGCCGCCATCTTTGGAAGAGGTGGATCGTTTCCTGAAAGATCTGGAGGATACCAATTCGGCGGAGAGCGCTTATGAACTGGTAGTCGATCGGTTGTTGAACTCGCCGCGATTTGGCGAACGTTGGGCGACTCACTGGATGGACCAGATCCGCTACGCTGATTCCAGGGGGCTGGGACAGGACGAGCGTCGCAACATTTGGAAATACCGGGATTGGATCATTGATTCGTTCAACGAAGATTTGCCTTACGATCAATTCACGATCAAACAAATCGCCGGTGACATGTTGCCCAATCCGACCATGGAAGATCTGATTGCTTCCGCCTGTCACCGCAACACACAATCCAGTAACGAAGGTGGCACAGACGACGAAGAGTTTCGGATGATGGCGGTCATGGATCGCATCAACACCACCTGGCAAGCCTGGCAGGCGACGACTTTTGGATGTGTCCAATGTCACAACCATCCGTACGATCCTTTTCGCAACGAGGAGTACTACCAGTTCATGGCTTATTTTAATAATACCGTGGACAGCGATATGCCGAGTGACGAACCGACTTTGAATGTTCCGATCGACAAACGTCTTTATGAAAAAGCGGCCGATTTAGAGAAGTCCATCCAGGATCTGGAGAACGAAATCTGGAAAAGTGATTATGCTTCATTGGTGGATGAAAATCTTTGGAAGCCGATCGGCTATTTGGAGATTGAAGTCAACAATGATGACACCGAAATCGTTGTGGAACAAAAAGGGGATTACGCTGAGTTCCTGGCGCCGGGTGGAATCAAGAGTCAGACGAAATACACCATTGAAGCCGAGTTGCCTGAAGATCTGGAACAGCTGACAGCGATTCGGATCACCGGATTTCCACGCGATTTGGAAGCCGCTAAAAAGGATTCTGAATGGGGCTTTGTGATTTCGGATCTGAAATTTACTGCCCTCCGCGGAAGTGGTGAGGAAGTGAAAGAAATCCCGTTGGAAATCGCGGCTGCTGTCATGGACGAACCCCATCCGGTGTTTGATCCGATGGACAGTTTTGAAAATAACAACCGCGGTTTCGGAGCTTACTCCCGGATTCACTACCCGCGTCAGGGAGCCTTCATTTTGAAGGAACCTTTCCAACTGGCTTGTGGAGATCAATTGAAAGTGGAAATGGGGCACCGGATCTTTTACCTCGGCGCTTTCCCCTTGGTGACCAAGCGAGGGCGGTTTGATGTCTCCGGTTCTGACGAATGGGTAAACTGGCTTAAAGACGACGAGCGAAATGAGAAAACCGAAATGCTCGCCGAATGGAACAAAGAACGCCGTGAAATTCCATCTGCTGCCATTCCGGTTATGATGGAACGCTCTGAGAAATTCAAACGCCCTACGCACAAATTTGGACGCGGTAATTTTCTTCAGAAAGAAGAACAGGTCCAGCCAGGGATCCCCGATTTGCTTGGTGAAGGGGAAGATCCAAAGAACCGTTTGGAACTGGCACGCTGGTTTGTGAGTGAAGAAAATCCTCTGACCGCACGAGTGGCGGTGAACCGTTTCTGGGAACAGATGTTCGGCTACGGACTGGTGTTGACGTTGGAAGACTTCGGATCTTCCGGAGAGGCCCCGACACACCCGGCTCTGCTGGATGATCTGGCGGTGCGTTTTCAGCAGGACATGAACTGGAGCGTGAAGACTTTGTTGAAAGAAATCGCACTGTCCGCCACCTACCGTCAAACCTCACGAGTCACTCCTGAAGTCTGGGAAGCGGATCCGGAAAACCGCTGGTTCGCTCGCGGTCCTCGTCGTCGTCTGTCGGCCGAAACAGTGCGGGATCAGGCGTTGGCGATTTCAGGATTGCTGAGTAATAAAATGTACGGACCTCCCGTGCGGCCACCGATCCCGGACGGTGTGTGGAAACCGTTTTCCAATGATCCCTGGAAAACAGCGGAAGATGAAGATCGTTACCGACGCGCTGTTTATGTCTATGTGAAGCGCAGTATTCCTTATCCATCCTTTGCTGCCTTTGACGCGCCATCCAGAGAATTCTGCACGCCGCGTCGACTGAGTTCGAATACTCCGTTGCAAGCGCTGGTGACTTTGAATGACACGGCGTTTGTAGAATGCGCGGAAGCTTTTGCAGGAAGGATGTTGAAAGTGGAAGGCGCGCCGGAAGAGAAGATTAAAACCGGTTATCGCATGACGCTCAGCGAAGCGCCAAAGGATGATGAACTGGCGCCGCTGGTGGAATTGTACGAAGCGGCTTTGACCGAGTATCAGAGAGAGGCGGATCTGGTTAAGGAATCTCCGGAACATTCGGCGTTAACATTGGTGGCGGCTGCTCTACTCAACCTGGATGAAACCTTGACTCACTGATCCGAACAGAATTGGGAGAACATAATCCGCAAGACTGAGAGATAAATTTAAAACGAGAGAATCCCATGAGTTTTAACTTTTTAGATCCGATCCAACAGGAACAGCTGACCCAGACCACCCGTCGGCATTTTCTGAAAAACTGCACGACCGGGCTGGGAGCGATGTTCCTGGCGACGCAGGGATTGCGTCCAAATGCCTTCGGCGCCGCCATGCCGGAACATGATCCGGCCAATCCACTCAACGAACTTCCTACGCCACTGCCCGGTAAAGCCAAGCATGTGATTTACCTGCACATGGTGGGAGCGCCAAGTCAGTTGGAGTTGTTTGATTACAAACCGGAACTGGAAAAGTACGATGGCAAAGATTGTCCATCAGTCTTTCTGGAAGGCAAACGCTTCGCCTTTATTCAGGGCGTGCCGAAGATGCTCGGACCTCAGTATCCGTTCAAGCAACACGGCGACAGCGGCACGTGGGTGTCGGATCGATTTCCGCATTTCCAGAAGGTGGTGGATGATGTCTGCTTTGTAAAAACATTGCAGACCGATCAGTTCAACCACGGTCCAGCTCAGTTGATGGTGCATACCGGCGATGCACGAATGGGGCACCCGTCCATTGGATCCTGGGTGACCTGGGGCATGGGAACTGAAAACGCGGACCTGCCCGGATACATCGTGCTGCTTTCCGGAGGACGTCCCCCTCGCGCAGGTAAAGCGTTGTGGAGTTCCGGATTCCTGCCTTCTGTTTACCAAGGCGTACAATGCCGCTCGCAGGGTGAACCGGTGCTGAACGTTTCCAATCCTGCGGGAGTGAACCGTTCCCTGCGCCGCAAGACTTTGGACGCCATGGCGAAGTTGAATTCCAAAGCGTATCAGGAATTTGGGGATCCCGAAACGATGACCCGGATCGCTCAGTACGAAATGGCTTTCCGCATGCAGATGGCCGCTCCTGAAGCGATGGACCTCTCTCAGGAACCGGAATCGGTCATGAAACTTTACGGAGCTGAGCCAGGAAAAGAATCCTTTGCCAACAACTGCATCCTCGCGCGACGTCTGGTGGAACGGGGTGTTCGGTACATCCAGCTCTTTGACTGGGGATGGGACTCCCACGGAGCTGGGCAGAACGAAGCGTTGAATGGAGGGTTTAAAGACAAATGTCGTCAGGTGGATCAACCGATGACCGCTTTGTTGCAGGATCTGAAAAGTCGTGGACTCCTGGATGAGACACTTGTCGTCTGGAGTGGTGAGTTTGGTCGAACCTCGATGCGTGAAAACCGCGGAGGCGGGGAAATGCGCTTCGTCGGACGTGACCACAATCCGAATGTGTTCACTGGCTGGATGGCTGGGGGTGGTGTGAAACCGGGAATGAGTTATGGACAAACCGATGAGATGGGTTACATGGCGGCAGAGAATCCTGTTCACCTCAGGGATTTACATGCGACGATGTTGAGGTTGATGGGGTTTGATCCGAAGAAGTTGAGCTATCCGTTTCAGGGATTGGACCAGCGGTTGATCGGCGTGAAGCCGGCGCGGGTGGTGGAGGAGATCATGGCTTGAGGATGGGTACGGGGCAGCCGCCCGCCCAGAGCTGACGCTCAGGGTTGGGGTGGTGTGCCCTGACGGGCTGTAGAGTGGGTGGGGGGCTGCTCGCCCAGAGCTGACGCTCAGGGTTATGATGAGCTTGCCCTGACGGGCTGCGGAGTGAGGGGGCTGCTCGCCCAGAGCTGATGCTCAGGGTTATGATGGCTTGCCCTGACGGGCTGCTGAGTGGGTGGGGGGCTGCTGGCCCAGAGCTTACGCTCAGGGTTAGGATGGCTTGCCCATGCTGGGCTGCGGAGTGAGGGGGGATGGGTTAGGGGGAACCTTCGGTTCGGTAGCTTTCTACTACCCAGCGGC
>JAUIHU010000224.1 GCA_030432175.1 Verrucomicrobiia bacterium
TGCGTACGCTGTGATGCTGGAACCTGTGCGTTTCAATCTTAACCATTGATTCGGGAATGTGACTGGATAATCCCCCCGACGTTGAGCCGGTGAGCCGGCGTTACTCCGGTATTCCATGAAAGCTCCCTCAATTGGTGAAGGGGTGGCTAGCGCGGCGACATATCTCGCATTTGCCGAGAGGCTGTCTCGCACCATCCATCCTGCTTTGGCCATTTGATTGAGAGATCCTTCCAGAACAGAAAAACCTTCCAGCCGACCTCGAATATCAAAGTCCCCCGTTCTCTGCTGGTAACTGAAATGAAACTGATCCGTTTGCCCTCCAGTTCCATTGCCACCACCGGAAATCAATAATCCATTGTCAATAGGCTCAGATCCCCCAGGCGTAACGGTACTGCCGATATCTAATGGAGTGTATCGGGTAACTTCGATTTCAATTTGTGTACCCGCCGCAACTGGATTGGGTGTATTGGCGGTATCCAGGATGTTTGATACCTGAATGGTATAAGTCTGGCCCAGTTGCATCGGTGTCACATCCAATGTCACCGATAACCCATTTCCATCCGGGGTGGCTTGAAGTGTTTCAATTTCAGGGGTGACGGTATAATTATTTGGATCGGATGCGCTGGTTGGATCGATTGGCTCTGAAAAGTTCAGAATGATCTGGTTCAATCCAAGATTCAAACCGGAAACCAGAGTGGGCGCCGTGGTATCGGGGAGAACCGACAACGTGGCTGCTTCGGATCGAGTGGTTCCTTGAGCGTTGCTGATCTCTACTGTAATCGACGCTCCATCATCCTGAAGTGAGAGACGAGGCAGGATCAGTGTTTCCTGAGTGGCTCCAGGAATCGGTGTGTTGTTTTTGAACCATTGATATTCTCTGGGCCCGATCGTTGAAAGTGTGACAGTGAAAGATGCCGACTCATTTTCAGTTCCGGTCAGATCCTGAGGCTGTTCTTCAATCGCTGGCGGCTCAAATGATATACCAAACGGTAACAATCTCGAATTTGGAATGGGTTCTTCAATCGTTCCATCCGGAAGCCGCCAGCGAACTGCCAGATTGTCGCCTCCTCCTTGCTCTTTCATCAGCGCTTCGACATAGTAAGATTGATTGGCCTCCAGGCGGATCGGATCTGACTGCTGTTCCGGGAAACGTCCCCATTCCCTGGATGAGGTCCATCCTGGAACATTAGCAATCATCGTAGAATTGGCTGGATTCTCGTCGGAACTCAAGAAGAGGGCCCCGCCATCATCACTGGCCATCCAGAACGTGTAATCCCCGGTCGTCGGTGGAACCACGTATCCGCTGAGGCGCACTCCATAATTATCCAGCACATCCACAGGCGCTTCGAATTCCTCGACGTATTCGGTTCGGTCCGGTTGATCTGGATACTTATCAGCATTGATTAAATCGGCAACTGCGTTTCCAGGGATCCCTTCATAAACATCCATTCGCAGGCCATTCTCTGGAATTGTCTGTGTCACGCCGATGGATGAGGCCGCGTATAAGGTGAGAGCGACGGAATAGAATGGGATCGCCTTTAAAAAGCCGACCTGATGTATCTTAAAAATCATGATAATCTGCAAAGCCCAGTCGAGACCAAAGCAAAGAGCCGGGCCGGAATAGTTAAATGATCGGTTGAGTTGGTTATAAGAAGCTATCAAAGAAAATCCGGAACCGCCAGTGAAACGGCGCTAAATTGTTACAAAAAAAGAGCCTGAAACAGGCTCTTGTGAGAAGTGGATTGTCAGGAAGTGGGAGGTAGTTGGGAGTTATATTCGTTTTTCCTCAATATCGTAAACATCAAACCAATAATTCGGTATGCGACCACCCAGGTATTTTGGAATATACTCTTCCAGAAACTCCTGAAGCTCGGGTGGCATTTCACTGATACGTTTGTAGCGATATTCGTTATTCCATAAGATCCTCTGCTGGTTGGTGATGGATTCAGTTTTACTTTGAATCCATTCTGCCATTTCATCATCTGAGGCTCCTGTGGCGACCTTGTCCTTAAACTCAGAAGCTGAGATTCCGGTAAAGTCGAAGAACACATTATCCAGAGGACAATCGAACTTGTAATCCCCTAAAGTATTCGCGATGGATGCCCTGCATTTATCGAGTGTGCGGGCGGCAATAATGAATCCTCCTAGCAAATATCGGGGACTCCGTGGGTATTCAGTGTTGAGGTCTGGCGCGTTCATAATCGGTTTTCAGAGAAACAATACGACATGCAAGCAGACAATGCCGGGTTAAATCTCCAATGAATGAGTCCATGTGGAATAAATTTATTCCAACCTGGTTTCAGGAAGAGTTGTTCAAATGCAAATCTACGTGGGAACAGACCAGGTAATGAGGAACCGAAAGACTTTTAAGCAGTAAGAAATAATGAAGAATGCGCGATACTGGGTTCGAACCAGTGACCCCCACCGTGTCAAGGTGGTGCTCTACCGCTGAGCTAACCGCGCTAATGGATCAGATTCTGGGTAATGACGCCAGAACGCTGAAGAAAATCCTAGATTTGAGTGTTTTTGGCAAGTTGTTTTTGAAAAGTCCTCAAAAAACGGGTGCGATTAAAAGTGGGACGAGCCCGCGGACCGCTGAGCCCCAGCTCGGCGAGTGGAGCCGGCTTTTAAAGTGGACTGCGCCAATAAACAGCCATCCTCCTTTTATTTTCCAAGGCCGAAGGCCTGATACATACCCTAAAAAATCTTTATTATTATTATTAAAATCTTATTAAAATCTTTGACACCCAAAAAATTGTGTCTCGGAAATCGTCTGAATCCCAACGGGATTCTGCAGCAAAGCCCAGGGTTGCGAGGCACGAGCTACCCTGGGTTACCGATCAAAATCAGCGCCAACTCTGAAGGAGTTGTGGACTCTTACATTTCAATTCAAAGCATCTGTTAAATAGAATATTTTGACGGAGTTGATGTCTTGGTTCAGAAGGCGCAACTCCTTCAGAGTTGTGAAAAATTGGATGCATTACCCAGGGTAGCGCTCAGCGCGCAACCCTGGGCTGTGCTCCGGAATCCCGTTGGGATACAAGTCTGAGGGCTTCTCTAGTCAACCAAGTCAACCCATCTGGGTCTCTGCCGTTTCTTGTCCTGCATTCTGACTTGATTCCGCTTGAGCCAGAATATTCCGGCGCCCCCTAACAGGAATAAGAACAGAGCGCTTGGCTCTGGGACAACCGACACTTCATTTAGGGAAAAAGAAAACGTGTCGGATTGAGGAGTCACCTTAAAAGAGATGTCAGAAATAGAGCTTAGATCGTTTGCGGCGATATTCGAGAATGGATAGAGCAATGGTCCGGATGAATCAAAAGTCACAGGAATCATAGCGTCGACGTTCTGATTGTTCACCTGTACGTCGAGTAATGCCGTGCCAGTGACGCTAGTGAAGTCGAACGAAAAAGCGTTATATCCTAGCAGACCAACTGTGTTCCCGCTATATCGAATGGACATCCCTAGCCGTGTGCTCTGTCCTGAGGGAATGTCTGTAATCGAATAGTCCAACGTTCCACTACTCGGCTCCAAGGAAATGCTCCATGTGCCCAAGCCTCCACCATATACTCTCCGTCTTTCCGTAAATGGTGAGTTAATCCTGGTATCATCGGAGTCCCAGAAATCATTTCCTCCATCTTGGAGGAGAAAAGCTCCTTCCGAAAAGGAATCCAACGTCAGAGATGCTGAAAAGGCGGGTGTGTGACTACCGACAAAAGCTAAGAATGTCACTAATGAAAAAAACAAGTTTTTCATGATGTTTTATGGGGTTGGCGTTACTGTTCTAAAACTGCTGGTTTCCAAAAAGGCTCCTGAGTCCAGGACTCCATCGTTCACATCAGAAATGACAATACGGATTTGGTGAGTTGACTGCGGCTCGACGAAAACCCGAACGACGCAACGACGGCGAGCGGGATGAGGAAAGGTTTCAGATATGCATTCGACAAGCCAACGGGCCTTCGCCCGCAAGATAGATGTTGTGTAGCGGTCTTAACCTTTGTGCAGAACATTGAGGTTAGTCCTTGAACAACCGTAACTCGATTTGAGAAGCTGTTTTTCCCCACTGAATAAGAGCTCAACAATATTATTACTAAGCATAATAAGGGTCCTTGAATACGATTTGACTGTTAATGAAATATCGAATCTCATTCTGACCTCTTCAGCGTCTCAGAGACCAATCCAAATCTCCTGACTACCTCTGAAGCGATCTGAAAATCACTCCGCCTCCTCCAAGAAAAGAAGATTTTCCAGATGGGCAATTCGAGTCCGAATAGAAGCGTCTGACTCAATCTGCGAAATTTTGGTTTTCTATGGGTATTACTTTTGATCCGATAATTCTCCCAAGAACAAAAATCAAGTGCATATTATGAAATTCTTCTTCAACGGAGTGCGTATTTAAAGACGGGAGGCGCAAAAATAAGATATAATTTCTTTTATTGTCAAATGGCGCAAGAGGTAGAAGATTTGGATATGAAAATTTAATTACGGCTTCTACTCAAGGCCTTTAGCCCCAACGGCGTGACACATACCAGCCTGGTATGTATCAGGCCTTCGGCCTTGGGGAATTTTTCTGCCACCCTCCTTTAATCGCACACTCAGGAAACCTGGGGCTTTTCGCGAAATCAATGGGGTACATTGAACGAAAATCTTTGATTTCAGAGTGTTTTCTCGAATATGCTCTGAAAATTATGCCCGTTTTGGGGTGGATGTGATCACATAAACAGAACAAACAGTGATTCGTTCATTACCCGATATTGCTTTCAGTTGATTCATGGATAAATTGCTGCTCATCGACGATGAAGCGGATGTACAGTATTCGTTTCGTCGTATATTTCGCTCAGCCGAAATTGAACTCATCACCGCCAGCAGTGGCGAGGAAGGGCTTGAATTGGTGGAAAGGCATGAGCCGGATCTGGTAATGATGGATGTGCGGATGGGTTCTGGCATGAATGGTTTGGAGACTCTTCGTAAAATGAGAGAGAGTCGCCCCAAGCAGCTGGTGATTATTATGACAGCTTATGGCGCTACCCAAACCGCCATCGAGGCCATGAAACTGGGCGCTTATGATTATTTGCTCAAACCTTTCGATGTTCCCAAGCTGAAGAACATTGTACTCAACGCCCTCAAAGCCTCCAAAGACATGCGTCAAACCCATTCGTATCAGCCGTTGCTGGAGGAGGCGGATTATGAGCAGGGTGTGATTGGTCGTAGTGAGGCAATGCAGAATGTGTTCAAAATCATTGGTCAACTGGCCAACTCCGATGCCACAGCCCTGATTACTGGAGAAAGTGGAACTGGTAAGGAACTGGTGGCTAGAGCTATTCACCGACACAGTCAACGCAGCTCTCATCCATTTATCGCAATCAATTGCGCTGCTATTCCAGAAAATCTTCTGGAGAGTGAATTATTTGGACATGAGAAAGGAGCGTTTACCGGCGCGACGACTCAGCGCATCGGGAAGTTTGAACAGTGTCACAATGGAGCCATTTTTCTCGATGAAATCGGGGACATGAGTTTGCAGACTCAGACGAAAATACTCAGGGTTCTGCAATCAGGATCTTTCGAGCGAGTGGGAGGCAATCAAAGTGTGCAGGTCGATGTGCAGGTGATTGCTGCGACTAATAAACCGCTCGAAGAAGCTGTGAGGAACCGGGAATTTCGCGAAGATTTGTTTTATCGATTGAACGTGGTGCGCATTCCTATTCCACCACTACGGGAACGCAGGGAAGATATTCCGTTGCTGGTCAATTATTTCCTGAAAAAGTACTCCGGTAAAGAAGGTGAAATCAAAACGATTTCGCCGGATGCTGAGCTGGCTCTGGAACAATATAAATGGCCGGGTAATGTGCGTGAACTGGAAAATGTCATCCAACGAGCCATGGTGGTTGCCAAAGGAGAAGCGATTGTTGTCAATGATCTACCACCTGAGGTTTCTCATTTGGGGAGTGTCTCGGCTTCTTTGAGTTCCGATGTGGAGGGAGAGGATGACGCCACTGAAACTTTGACTGATTCTCAAGCCTCCGATAACGGAGAACCAAACCATGAATCAGGCGCCGCAAACATTTCCACAATTGGTCGGGCTTTATTTGCCTGGGCCAGAAAAGATCCGAAGTTGAAGGTTTTGCCGGCTGTGGAAAGAGAATTGATCACTCAGGCTCTGGCTGAAACTCGCGGCAATCAAGTTCAAGCCTCTCGGTTGCTAGGTATTACCCGCGCGACTTTGCGAAAACGAATCGAAAAGTTCGGGATTCAACAAGAGCTGCGCATTAACTAATGAACTCTTTTAGGTGGATGGGTAGAGTGGGAGCGATTCAAGGCTCAGAGCGTGTCTGAATCCACCTTTTTTTCCCTGAGAATGGGTGATGCTTCCAGCGCTTCCTGGCAGGCGTCGGCAACGAGAACCATCTGTTTCAGGAAATCTTCACGATCTTCTTCTGGTAAGCACTTCAGTACTTCCTGTTGCAATGAGACCGCAATCTTGCGAGCGATGTGATATTTACTTTCACCTGCTTCCAACAGACGCACTCTTCTGGCTCGACGATCTTTCTCGTGAGGAGCCCGAACCAGTAATCCGGCTTTTTCCATTCTTTCCAAAAGAGAAGCAACAGTGTTGGGATCGCTTGCCATATTGTCGGCGATCTCTCGTTGGGTCATCCCTTCTGACTCGGATTCTACCAGAGTACGCAAAGCTGTAAACTGGTCAGGTGTAATTCCAATATGCAGAATGCGCCGTCGAAATGCCTGATTCAATCCATACCACGCCCGACGCAAAAGAATCGGTAAACGACGCCTTGCTGGATGATCAATGGGTAATTCTTTGAGTTTGGATGTTTCCACCGGGTCCTTGATTTAATGATTCCAGCTCGCAGAACCATGTACTGAATGATTAACGCGACAGTAGTCTTTCTACAGCGCCACCCGCTTCTTTGGCAATTGGAATCCCATGCGCAGTCCAAAGACGTTTGAGTGACCAATGCCGAATCATTTCACGCAATGATTCTCTTAGCCTTGCTGGATTCTCGCAATACTTGTCAGGCAAAATCTCAAACTGGCGGTCTGGAAGATTAACAAGCGCGTCTCCAACAACAACCCCTTCAATCTCGTCCAGATAGTACGCTGTTTCACCAAGGGCTCCTCCC
>JAUIHU010000225.1 GCA_030432175.1 Verrucomicrobiia bacterium
CCGATGGAGAAGATTGGGTGATGATGGCTTCCGGACTCCGTAACGCTGTGGACATTGCGATCAATCCAGAAGGCGAACTGTTTACTTATGATTCGGATCTGGAGTTTGACATTGGAACGCCGTGGTACCGTCCGACTCGCGTGAATCATGTTATTTCCGGAAGTGAATTCGGATGGCGGTCCGGGTCGGCAAAATGGCAAGAATACTTTGCGGACAGTGTTGGCGCGGTGATCAATATTGGCCCCGGATCACCCACCGGGATCAGCTTCGGACATCACTCCAGTTTTCCCAATCGCTACCAGGATAAACTATTTATCTGTGACTGGACCTTTGGCGCGATTTACACGGTGAAACTAGAGGAAGACGGATCGAGTTACACTGGAACAAAAAAGGAATTTCTGACCGGTGAACCCTTGAACATCTCGGCAATGCGTTTTGGGCCTGATGGCAATATGTACTTCCTGATCGGCGGACGAAATACAGATTCCAAGCTCTACCGTATTCGGTACACCGGACCCGAACTGAACGAACCCATCCGAAAGCTGACCGCAAATCAGGGACTCCGAGATATTCGTCATTCACTCGAAAAGTGGCATGGCTCGGATGACGGAGGAATGGAAGCGATCGAAGCCGCTTGGCCGTATTTATCTCATGAAGATCGTGGTATTCGTTATGCGGCCAGACTGGCCATAGAGAATCAATCATTGAACCTCTGGCAAGACAAAGTTCTTGCAGAAAAGAATCCTCGAGCGCTGATTTATGCTTCCATTGCTTTGAGTCGGCATGCGGAGCCCAGACTGTCCACAGCGATTCTGAAAAAGCTCAATTCCATTTCATTCGATCGCCTTGGCGCTGAAGATCGACTGGCTTTGCTTCGCGCTTATTCCCTTTGTTTCATTCGATTGGAACAACCCTCAGAAGAGATGATCCAATCCGTAACAGAGAAACTGGATCCTTTTTATCCAGGAGATAACGAAGAGGTGAACACTGAACTATGTCGTGTTCTCGCCTACCTGGACGCTCCAACCGTTGTAAAAAAGACAATCGACTTGATGAAAGTGACTCAAACGAAAACGTTGAATTACGACGAAAAGACACTGCAACGTCATGAGTATGGGAAACAGATTTTGGAAACAATGGCCAACACCCCGAACATACAGAACATTCAATATGCGTATTCCCTGCGCAGAGTGCAAAGTGGTTGGACTTTAGAAGATCGCAAGTACTATTTCACCTGGTTAAACGAGACTCTGAAGAAGAATGGAGGTCAAAGTTTCGCCGGTTATATTCGTGCTATGCGTCAGCCGTCTCCTGGTTGCTCGGAGACATAGAAACAGTCGACCTCAGCGCTCTTCCCAATCCAGAAGGACCTGCCGTGGCCTGGACAGTGAGCCAGGGGATGCAATATTTTAAAGGTGAATTACGCGGTCGAAGTTTTGAGAATGGCAAGAAGATGTTTGCCGCTGGACGATGTGTCGCCTGCCATCGCATTCAGGGATCTGGCGGATATTCTGGTCCTGATCTGGGTTCCGTCGGGAAACGGTATTCGATTGAAGATATACTCAAATCCATCTGTGAACCCAGCGCTACAATTTCAGATCAGTACACAGCCAGTGAGGTGACTCTCAAAGATGGTAGCGGTTTATATGGTCGAATCATTTTCAAGAATGATCAGGAAACCGCTATCGCCACGAATCCATTTAATTTCGGACAACTCACCAATATACCAACTGAGAACATCAAAGAGATCCAACCCTCATCCACATCCCTTATGCCACCGGGGATGATCAATGGGATGAATCCAGAGGAACTGCAAGATTTGATGGCTTATCTCTTATCTGGCGGCAACCGAAGACACGTGGTTTTTAAGTAAAGCAAGTTCAGGGCTAATGCGAGGGTTGATCCTCTGCCAGGTTGTAGAGCGACCATCTGGATTCCTCCAATTTTTCAGCTGCTGCTTCCGCTGATTGTCTCCAGGGGAAGGGCAACTGACCTCTCCCGGCCCAAGGACTGTGAAAGTCAAGTGAGCCGAACGGCAAAGATCCACCCCTTCTAATCGCGCCCCGTTTTTCACTTCAGCGTGATTAGGTGTTGACATATCAATAACATATGTAATTGTTACCATAACAATCGAAACAGAATCAAGCGGTACTATGTCAAAACTCCCCAACATTTCTGAAGCTGAGTGGAAAATTATGAAATGCCTTTGGAATAAATCTCCTCAAGCTGCGTACGACATTGCCGTCGAGCTGGAGAAGTCCGATGGTATGAATTCCAGGATGGTGCGTACCCTTCTCAACCGATTGATCAAGAAGAAGGCTTTGGGGTTTGATACGTACAAAAATCTTTACCTCTACTATCCTCTGGTTGAGGAATCGGACTGTATTCAGGCGGAGAGTCAGTCCTTTCTGAATCAAATATTCAACGGTTCCTGGGCTTCCATGATGGCTCATTTTGTCCAACACAAAAAGCTGTCTCCTGCGGAAATAGAAGAACTCAAACGCATCATTCAGGAGCATGAATCAAAATGAATTTTCTAACCTTCACTACAAACGTATTCAATCAGATATTGGAAATTTCTTTCCAGGCTTCCGTACTGGTTGCGTTAGTTCTTCTGGTTCAACTGATCCTTGGAAGACAATTGACTCCCGCCTGGCGACATGGGCTTTGGATTCTGGTTTTGATTCGACTCTTGATTCCTGTGATCCCGACGAGTCCGTTGAGCATTCATCAACATTTTCAAAACGGAGCTAAATTCACTGTCAATGATTTCGGGCCATATTCAGAGGATAAAGCCGCTGAGTTTTATAGAGTTGTTGAAAAAAATCAGGAACAGCGACCATCATTGCCAGAATCCACTCCGCCTGAAGATTTAAGCGAGATCGCTTTATTAACTCCGGTCGAAAATGAAATTACAGTGACGATGGCTTCAAACAATTCGAATGCTAAGGATGAAGTGGTTTCTGAGGTTTCAACCCAAGTCCGAATTGATCAAACGACTCATGATGCAGCGCTGGACAATGCAACTCGTCCAAGGTCGTTGTCTTTGTCATTGAGAATGGCTGTTGCATGTATTTGGTTCGGTGTAACCATTTTGATGTTTGGTCTGCGATTAATCGAGTACCAGAGGTACCGTCGGATTTTAAAGTCAATGACCACTGTGGATGATCATTCCACATTAAAGCTGCTGGAAGAGATCAAATCGCTGGTCAAAGTCAATCTGCCGATTGGAGTATTTGAGTCCAGTCAGATTTCCAGTCCTGCAATCGCCGGATTGATGAAACCTCGCATTCTATTCCCGAAAGGTTTAATTGGACGGTACACTGAAGAAGAAGTTCGCCACATCTTTTTACATGAGCTGGCTCACTGGAAACGTGGAGATCTACATTTGAATGCATTATTTACAACGCTCATGAATATTCACTGGTTTAATCCAGTATTGTGGTTTGCTTGGCATCGGATGCGTGTGGATCGAGAGACAGCGACTGATGGGTTGGCTTTGGAGTACGGAGGCGATGTTGCAGGGAAGGCATACAGTCAGACATTGGTAAAACTCCTGGATGATGCTTCGCAGTCCAATACCATTCCGGGAATGGTGGGAATCCTGGAAAGTAACCATCAAATCAAAGACCGCATTCGACAGGTATTACGATTCAGAAAATCAACATCCTGGTCGATGTTGGGATTAATCCCTGTATTGGGTTTGGCGGCAATTGCGCTGACGGGCGCCGATATTAAAAAAGGAGCTGAACCAAACTTTGGGCCTGATTCAGTCATCAGCGGGACACCAGTGGTAGCAGATATAAAGCAAGCCAAGGGTAACAACAGCGACGTAGAATTCATCGCCGACACAGAGATGCGTCAATTTGGTTTTTACACGAAGATTCTGGATGAGGACAAGGCGTTGGAAGGCGTCAAGATAGCAGTCGAAGTTATTCGGTATGGGGGGATTGTGGAATTGGATGAGTTAGTTACCAATGCTGAAGGTCGGGCAGTATTGGAATTTGATCCCGTCAATGCCAAGGAACTTTCCTACACGCTGGAGAAAGAGGGATATCTGACATTGATCGGCTCGTGGAAAAAACAGCAAATTGATGATTTGCCGGAAGTATTGGACGTTGGCATGAGCCCTGGAGTTAGAATCGGAGGGCGTGTGGTGAACGAGGATGGAAAGCCAATTCGTGGAGCTACAATTGTTGCTAACGAAACTCATCTTTACTTGATTCAAAGACGGCCTGCTTATTCAATTATGTATGAAGCGCTGTCTGATCAATATGTGGCATCGACAGATCGCAATGGAAGGTGGGAAGCTGATTTCGTATGGCCTGGATTTAGCAACGTCGATCTTAGAATCAAACATCCGGACTTTGCTGATGTTATTTACTCGACTGAAGTTACAGAGGCTATGGAGGAAATAGGACATGAGAAGCGTTTGGTCTTCGATCAATTGTCGAGTTTGAGCGCACAGTTTGTTTTAAACAAGGGGTTTCATGTTTCAGGAGCGGTTATGGATTCCAAAGGAAAACCTGTCCCCGACGCGCAGATAAAGGTGTTTGATCGTGAATCAAATTCAGTTAGAGATCAGGCAAAGCCAGCGGCAATTGCCGCTACAGGAGCGGGCGGGAATTTTGCTTTTGATCATCTACCCGCAACCATTCTCCGATTTGCTGTGATTGCTGATGGGTATGCACCTTACATGCATGAGATGGACTTGGTTGAAGATGTAGATAAGCTATTTTTTAAAGTGAACCAGGGGAAGCCGTTAAAAATTCGTATCGTTGATAATGATGGAAACCCGGTACCTGGAGTGAATGTAACTGGGGCAGATTGGAGCATTTGGCAGGGTTTTGATTGGGCCGACGTGACTGATGAGAACGGAATAGTCCGTTTACCTAATGCGCCAGAAACAGCCTTTCGAGCAAAGCTGGAAAAAGACGGGTTTATTCCAACTGCCAAAGTATTCAGTGGTGGAGAGGATCGGACCGTTCAATTGAGCCAGGCTTTACATCTATATGGAGAAGTAGTGGATGCAGAAACGCAGCTGCCAGTAGAAAATTTTGATATAAGGTTTGCTGCTCATTCAAACTATTTGAATACTTCGAGCGAGTTTTCTGCTGAAGGACAAAATGGTCAGTTTCAATTGGATTTATCAAAGCTGCATGCCGAAAGTATTAGCCCTCCTTACTTCTACAGTCTTGTAATCCGAATCACTGCTGAGGGTTACGAGCCACTCCTCTCTCGCGAGTTTTCCTGGAGAAAAGGAGATGTTGGTCGTATGGAACATGCGTTCGAGCTGGAACGAGCAGAAGTCTTTTCTGGAATTGTTCAAGATCAAGAAGGGAATATCGTTCCGGAAGCAGAGACCACATTAATATTGCCCAATACAAATGTTCGGCTTTTGCCCGGAAAAACCAAATTGGCTGATCCTGACCGATACATTATTGATAAAACAGATTCTGAAGGGAGGTTTCAGTTGAGTTTTGAACCTGAAGCTAAATCCGTAGTGGCTGTTCATGATCTGGGAATTGGGTATATTTCTATTCAGGATTTGAATGAAACCGGGGTGGTTACGTTAAGACCCTGGGCACGCGTTGAAGGTCAGGCATGGTTCTATGATGAAAAGCTTGCAGGAGATCAAATATCCATGGGTTTGCATCTTTCAGATTTTAGTTTTGCAATCGGCTATCCAAGGACACAATCGGACGAAAACGGAAATTTCGTATTCGAGAATGTTCCACCTGGCAAAGTCAGGATTTATGCAAACGGTCCTGCTGAAACTTATTACATTGAACCGGGTATAACCAGATCTGTTAAGTTTGGTGGCATTGGACGTCCTGTAACTGGTAAAATCAAGGTGATGAATCCGTATGTGAAAATGGATTGGTCATCTCATTTAAATCACCTAAGCGCATCAACAGTTCTTCCCGGTCCGCCTGAAAAATTTGAAACAGATGAGGATTTACAACGTTGGATGAGTTTGCCTGAGGTTGTAAAGGCTTACGACGAAAGACGAAATCATAGGATGAATTTTAATTCAGATGGGACTTTCCGCATTGAAGAGGTGATTCCAGGTAAATATTCAATAAGTATTGTTATTTATGATCCTAGAGAGTCAGACGCTTTTGCTCATGGAAAAACTATTGCAAAGTTTTATTCCAATTTCGAAATCCCGGAATCAGAAGATCAGAATAGCGCCAAGCCATACGATATTGGTGAATTTGAGCTTTGGTTAGAACCCAATATTAAGGATGGCGAAACTGAAGCTCCGGAGTTATCAGCCAAAGGAATTCACAATGCAGATTTCGAGCTATCAGATCTCAGCGGCAAGTATGTGGTTCTAGATTTTTGGGCTACCTGGTGCGCCCCTTGCATCGCAGAACTTCCATATTTGAGAAAGGTTCATGAAGAATTTGGAGGGCGAGATGACTTTGCATTGGTCAGTTTGAGTCTGGATGAATCCATTGATAAACCGACTGATTTTATTTCCAAAAACAACATGCCCTGGTTGCAGGGATATTTGGGTGATCTGCGTGAATCAAAAACTGCCAAGGATTATGGTTTCACTGGAATTCCGGCCGTGTTTTTGATTAGTCCGGATGGGAAAATGCTGGCAACCGAACTTCGTGGACAGACTCTTTATGAAACTGTGAAACAGTATTTACATCGTGAAGCTAAATGAGAAATTGATAAAGCGATAAAGCTACTGTTGATTTTTCTTTCTTGTGTTTCATCGCTGTCCGTTTAACGATGAAACCCTAGTCATTATGATTACCCGTAGACAATCCCTACAAACCATCGCCGCCAGTCTGGGCGCTGCGCTTGGCTCATCCCTGTTTCCTGGTATCGGTCGGGCAGCTTCGTTGGGCTCATCTCTGTCTCCAGCCAAATCCGGAGCGCCGAAACGGGTGATCTTCTTTATGCAGAATCAGGGGTTTGATCCGGCGACTTGTATCCCCTCAGGGATGACTCACAGTGGATCGCTGGCGGGCGTTAAATTGCCGGAGCCGATTCAGGCATTGGAGCCGTTCCGGGAGCGGTTGCATATCATCAATGGTTTGCACGGACTCCACACCAGTCCGTCCCACAGCGCTTTCTTTGGGGCTTTGGGTGGTTACCGTGGG
>JAUIHU010000226.1 GCA_030432175.1 Verrucomicrobiia bacterium
GATTGACGCCTGTAAACTTGCCTCCCTCATTTCCAATAACCGTTCTCGTATTTTTCGGACCCAGTTCGTTACTTCCTCAATCTTCTGACTCCTCTCGATCCGAAACAGCAACCCTATCAGATTATTTTCAGGCGGTAATTCCGTTTCGTCAAGATGATGTATATCGATCAGGATCGGACGGAGTTGCAGCTGCACTGGATCCAATTCCGGGTATGCCGAGGACCACAAGTGGGACAAACGCCAGGCATAATTCCACGGGAGCAACCCGTGATACAAAATCACCGGCAAAGCCTTGGGTAACTCCGGAGCCGTCCACTTGCTTTCCCGATGCGCCTGCTCATACAACAAACTCAAATAACTCGCCATCCTCACCGGCATGATCGGATCCGGATTCGACTGGAACTCAACCACCAACAGGGCCTTTTGACTCTCCGCAGAAACTGAGTTCGATTCCCCTCCCGGATGTTGTTGATACAACCAGACCAGATCATTCTCTCTTCGCAACAGGCGTCGTTCATCCACCAAAGACCCTGAGACCTTCTCCAGCAATGTTGCTTCCGATGTCGTTTCCTTGCAGGGAAAGGGCACACACAACCCCGAAGACAACAGCTCCCGGACCAGCGCCGGATTGGAAAAGATCAGTTTAAAACCTGCATCCTGATTTGGCATAACAAAGATTTACAGCCCTTCAAAGCGCCGTAGATATTTTTTAAAGTTGATAGAATGAAAATTCCCTCCTTAAGGAATAGAAATCAATTTAGCGCTCTTTTACCAAATCAACAAATTAACAAATCTGCTCACTGTTCAAATCGGGAAATGGGTGTGATTAAAGTCGGGTGGCATTGTGGGACCGCTGAGTCCCAACTCGTCGTGTGGATCCAGCATTTAAAGCAGGATGAACCAGTAGCCGGCCCCCTTCTTTAATCGCGCCCCACCCACAATCGTGAGTGAGATTCTTTCTTAATGTCCTCGGATATTTCCTTTAAGCTTCATGAATCACTAGGTGGAGATATTTGTTTTTGGTCATTCGATGCGAGAAAAGCTGCTAATTCGTGGGATCCTTTAGGAAGCCAGGTGATTTTAGAATGACCTTCAAGAATTGCATCGGCTTCCAGAGCTTCAAACAAACTTTGTGCAACATCCGGATCGGCAGAGATTTCTTTCAAAGCCTGTCCAACAATGTCCGGTCGCATCGCAGCAGCCCGGGCAAATTCCACAGAAGATTTCCTTTCGGCGGCGCTGGCGATCACGCTGACACGATTGGCGCCATCCTGCTTGATAGCAGAGGTAACCTGCCGCAGACGGTTCACCACTTTGGCTTCGATTTCTCGAATCATTCCATGGTCCCGGAAGTGTACCTTCCGGATGTAGACAGAACCTAATTGGTAACCCCAGGCATGCGATTTCGGACTGACCTCTGACCGCACAGCCTGGCTCATGCTGTGCCGGTCAACCAACATGTCGTCCAACGGCATATTACTCAAACTGCGCACTGCGGAATTGGCGACGTTCGCAGCAAGAGATCCTTCCGGATCGCTGTTCTTAAATAAATATGCAGTTGGGTCACTAATGAACATTTCATACCAGACACCAATACCCATGGGCGCTCCTTCTTCAGAATTCACTCCCAGACTGCGCAGATAACGCTGATCCAGTTGCATGTCCACTTCATACTTTTTACCCATCCAGCGCATGATTAAAGCTCGCCATCCAAACTTGGTGAACAGGAAGTGAAGCCCGGGTTCGTCAATGGTTCCAATGACTTTTCCAAAAAGCACAAACACCTGACACTGTCGCTCCTCCACGATCGTGTAGAGTCCAAGAACCCGGAATAAACCGAGGATCAAAGGAACCCCGACTAAACAGGCTGCGAATCCGATCCCGGCAAAAATTAAAATATCCATAAATAATTTGATCTCCTGATTAGTCGTTGGATTCCAGATAAACGTGATCGGCTTTCTTCAATAAACCGAGACGGATATTACGTGTGTAGGCCTTGAGGGCCTGTGGGCTCTGATCTTTTAGTTGTCTGAACTGATCAGCGAGTTGGCGGAGGGGCTCCACTTCAGCTTGTGCCCGGAGCGTTTCGATTTCGACAGCTCGTTTGGATTCCACAATCTTCTGATCTGCCTGAGCTTTGGCCAGGCTGATATCTGCAGACACCTGGTTGTGCGCCGTGTTGATAGCAGCTAATGCGGATTCCACTTCTTGTGGAGGATCAATACCGGTGATCAGAGAGGCTTCGAGTTCTATCCCATATCTGGCGGCAGACGAGACACATTCACGATCCATGTGGTCATTAATATCTCGGAGATTTTTCCTGAGATCATTGATGGAAATACCTCCGGCAATTTCCTGATCGTCTAGCGAGATACCGGCTTCCCCGGCGCCATCTTCTTCATTGCCAGACTGAAGCAGTCCGGCTCCTGCATTGGGCGCCTCGAAATTTGCGATGCGTTCTCTAAGAATCGAAACGAAATACCCCATCACATGCGCTTCAGGATTTTTTACACCGAAGATATAAGCGTAGAGATTGCGCTCAGAAATACGGAATCGGATTTGTCCTGTTAGACCAGTATCGAGTTGATCTTTCGTAACCGCTTCCAAAATAGAACCACCCTGATTCGCCATAGGATCTTCCGGATCATACGCCATGTTTCGGGTGACGGTGGCGATGTTAACTTTGTGGATTTTCTCCCAGGGTAATTTGAAATAGGGACCTCCGGGTTGGATCACCTCAAGTTGAGGATAGTCATAACGATCCCGTTCGTAATCTTTGAGAGACTCGGAAACCGGGTCGTCGAGTGTGGATGCATTGGGAATTCTGACGGCTCTACCGAAACGCGTTTTAACAGCGCGTTCATTCTGGTTGACGGTATAGAATGAAGTCAGTCCGTAACGCACAATGGCCCAGGCAATGATGCCGATGAAAATGCCGATCATAAGCTGACGTATCTGGCGCCGGACAATATATTAGTAGAGAAATCCGGCTGGTGGTAAATTGATCACTACTAACGTACTCCCGGAATGACATTTTCGGCAAGTGGATAAAAAATGCTCTCCAACTGTTGACAGATTTCATTTTCTGAATATTGGTGTAGTGACCCAAAGGAGGTGTCATGAAAAAATCAATTAAATATCTTACAAACACGGGCTGTGTCTTGTGCCGTTACGCGGGCATGGCGTTATTTATTTTTACAAATGTATTTTTGTTGGCTGGATCTTCACAAGCTCAAGTGAGCTTAAGCGGGACAAGCTATTTTCAAGACTTCAATGATATCGGATCCGGCGCTCCGGAAGGTTGGAGTTTTCTGGAAGGAGCGTCGTCAGGCGAGACTGGTGTTTCAGTTGACTTGAAGACCAGTCCGACAACCTGGAGTTCTACAAGTTCAGGTTTCAAAAACTATGCGTCCGCCAATGGATTGAGCATAGATAGTTCCAGTTCGGATCAAGGCGATTCGCTGGATCGCGCTGTTGGAGTCAGGTCTACCGGCAGTTTTGGTGATCCAGGAGCTGCGTTCATGTTTTCAGTAGCTGACACGCTTGGATTTAGTGATTTTGGACTCAGTTTTGATGCGCAGATATTGGATGAAGAAGGGCGGTCGACGGAATGGACCGTGGGCTATCGGATCGGTGATTCGGAGTTCGTCTCAATGGATTCATTTACTTTGAGTGATTTTGGAACTCAAAATTATTCTTATAGTTTTGGAAATTCTCTGGATAACCTGGGAGATTCGCTTGATTTCAGAATAGCATCACTCAGTGACTCCATTGGTTCAGGGAGCCGGGATACATTTGCGATTGATAATTTTGAAGTATCTTTTACTCCTGTACCAGAACCTGAAGAGTACATGCTGTTTTCTGGAGTTGCGTTGATAATTTTTGGATTATTCAGAAAATATCGGACCGCTAATCCTGATCTTGCCACAAAATCGACCTCTTCCTGAATTTTAGCATGCATCAATGATTCAAATCTTTGATCATTGGGAGAAGGGTGTGATTTAAGTCGGGTGGCCTCCTGCGACCGCTGAGTCCCAGCTTGGAAAGAGGATCCAGCATTTGAAATAGGATGAACCAGTATCCGGCCGCCTTACTTTAATCGCACCCTTGGGAGAAAGTAATAAGTTGACGATGTTGCAACACGATTTGATCCTGAGTAAATTTCACTTGAGGTAGCTGAAATAACGTCAGAAGAGATGAAATTCTGAACAAAGGATTAACCGGAAAAGCAGACATTGTCATGACATGGACAGAGCCTTCACTAAAGGGAAAGTTAATACTTGATGCTGGTGGATTGAGTGGATCGTTCTTTTCCAGAACGGTTACCTTAATTTGTCGGCATAATGAAGAAGGCGCGTTCGGACTGACATTGAACCGATTATCCGGGAATCAAATTGGGGAGGCGATTATTGCGGATCTTCCTGAATCCATACTTGGGACGCCATTGTTTCTCGGTGGCCCAGTTCAACCTTCAGTGATGACTTTTCTTTATCTGGACTCGCAGCTCGATGGAGATGAAGGAGTCATTGAAGGCGTTGGAGTGGGTAATTCATTGGAGAAAATGCTGGAACTTGAAGATCAAGGATGTTTTGCCAACCAACGGATCCGGGTGTTTTCAGGCTATTCAGGCTGGAGTCCGGGGCAACTTGAGAGCGAATTGGCGAGGGATTCGTGGATTGTTTTGCCTTGTTCGATTGAGGGAATCTTGAAGGTTCCACCTGAAAATCTGTGGTCTCAATTATTGAAAACCCATGGAGATTGGAAATGGCAATTACTGGCTCAATCTCCTGAGGACCCTTCCGTGAATTAATTTTTCCTTATAACAAATTGGTTTGGATCAAACCTCTCTAAGCGATCAATCATGAATCATTCCATACCGATTATTTCTCCAATCCAGCAATCCCTGCCAGAGCCCTTTGGGATTATTCCATTGCCCAAGCGCAATAAAAGCCAGAGATTTCAAAGGTAAAGTCAGTAATATAAAAAGGAATAAAGTAAAGGGATAGAAACCTGCGCGTCTTTTCTTCAGCAGGTACAGAGCATTTCTTGTCGCATACCGCAACTGGGTTGGTCGATTTTTTGCCAGTGTTGTGGAAGTTTTATGCCAGAGAATAGCTTTGGGATAATATAGAACGCGATATCCTGCTTCTCTGGCCCGATAACAAAGATCGGCATCTTCAAAGTAAAAGACGAGTTTCTCTTCCAGGTATCCGGCTTTCCGGAAGAAATCTCCGCGGACGAAGTAGCCGCAGCCTGTGACATAATCGCATTCCAACTCCCGGTCAAACTGACCGTGGTCTTGCTTGCCGATCCCAATATGTCCGCAATGTCCGTTCCAGGGACTCATGTGCGCTCCGGCGTGCCATATATGATCCGAGGGATTAGCAAAGTAAACTTTGGCGCCAAGAATACCGATGCTGGAGTCGGACTCCATTTTGTCGACGTAATGCTGAACAATATCTGGATCGAAGGTGATATCATTTGAATTAAGAAAAAAGTAATCACAGTTATACTTTTGACTTAAGAGATCTGCTCCCTGATTAATCGCACGGGCAAAGCCTTTTCCGATTTCGTTGTAAATAAGATGGAAGTCAGAAAAATCAGCTTGAATCATTTCTGGAGTTCCATCCTTTGAGGCATTATCGACAATGGCGACTTTCAGGTTGGGATAGTTCAGATGCTGGATGGATTCCAGGGTTTCGCGGAGAATCTCTTTCAGATTGTGAGTCACTACAACCAGACCCACGCATGGGGCCTGGGGTTGGTTAGTTTGAGATTGCTGACATTCAGTGTTCATTCGATCAGGTTAAACAGGGGGTAAAGAAAATAATTGTCAGTCAGGATGTGTTAGTTCATGGCTTGTGATTCCAGCCAATCCACGGCTTTGGGAAGGACTTCTCGCCAGTGAAACGACGCAGCCCGTAGCCATGCTTGTTTGCGAAAGTTCTGATAAACTTCCGGGGAATCTAGGATGCTCGCTATTTCGCTAGCCAGAGATTCTGGAGTTTCGATTTCACTGATTAATCCGGTTTCATTTTTTAACGTAGAATCCACTAGCCCTCGAACAGGATAAACCGCTGCCGGTGTTCCCATAGCATTCGCTTCGATAACGTTCAATCCCCACCCCTCCCTCTGGGATTGATGCAGCAAAAAGTGCGCGCCTTGAAGTAGTTGATCCTTATCAGCTTCATCGAGTCGGCCAGTGAAGCGAGTCTCCTTGTGTATTCCAAGTTTTTCAACCCATCGCCGCAAATCAGCTTCACATTCTCCAGCCCCCACTATGGTAAGTTGATTACTGACACCACGACGATGCAATTCCGCAGCTGTTTGAATCGAATGGTGAATGCGTTTATTGGGAGCCAATCGGGACACGACAATCAAACTCAACGGGACCGCTAATGGTTTGGGCGGGAGTTCAGGCAATGGCTCTGTCCAGACTCCATAAGGGATGAGTTGAATTTCTCGAACTCCATTGGATTTCAGGTCATCCCGAGTCCCTGGGCAGGCGGTCCAGAATTGTGTCTTCCGATATAGCCGGAGCATCAAACGCTCCTGAACCTGCCCGATCCAACTGACAGGCCAGGGATAAAATGATTTCCAGATTGGCCCCAGAACTTCATGGATGTATGCAATGCACCTGGTTTTCCCCCACCAGGGAGCCAACCAGGGGATCCCGTGATGCTGATCTACGATCAAGTCATACTTCGGTTGAGAGCGGATCCATTTTCTGGCTGCCAGAATGGAGGAAATCGTTCCGCCACCTCGAACAACTTTGACTCCTTTGATGCGCGTTTCTTTTTGAGCGCCTCGAAAATCAAAACTCCACCAATGCGCTTCATGTCCACGCTCAGCCAAGGCGTTCCAGTATTCCAAAGTCACTCGCTCGGCTCCACCGGCCAGCGGGTTTTCGGGATCCCGCCAATTTAGCATCAAAAAACGCATCAGAAATTAAAATGATCAGCGGCCTTTCTCCTATGCAGAGCTATTCGGGTCAAGACAGAATCCCCTGGCTCCCACTCAAATCCAAATCTTTGACACCCAAACTCTGTAGGAGGTCCGGTTTCAAAGTTTGGATGTCCAATTTATGTTTTATGT
>JAUIHU010000227.1 GCA_030432175.1 Verrucomicrobiia bacterium
AGGTTGTCTGGACTGGGGAGTTGGTAGTTGGGGAGATGGAGTTGGTCGATGAGAAAGTATTGGGATTGTGGCTGCCAGAGAGATAACTCTTGCGGTTCATTCTGTTGCGTCTGATGAAAGCTCAACGGAGCGTTCCAGGGACGGAGTCCGTTGTAGAGAACGATGGGGAATATCCGTGGCAGATCCGGCGTCGTCATTCTTCCAGATCTGTGGATTTCTTCCGAGAGTAATGAAGCGTAAGAATTCAACCTCACTGGCATGATGGGATCGGGGTGGGTTTGGAATTCTATCAACAGGACAAACTGTCGCTGTTTGTCTTCGTCCTGAGTTTTACATAACCATGCGATGTCATTATCCCGACGGAGGAGCTTGTTTTCATCGATCCAGGAGCCGCTGATTTTTTGAACCGCCTTTGGCGGAGGCTCTTCGCCTGGATCATTGGTGTAAGGGAAAAAAGCATGCACGAAATCCCTCACCAGGATGGCGTGGGAAAACAATAGTTTATAGCCGGCGTCTTGCTTAGGCATCGTCTGGAATGTTTGGATTTATAACGGAAAATAGTCGGACCTCCTTGGTTCGATGTGTTCAAAGTATTCAGAAGTGAAGGTTTGGCAAGAGGGAGAGTGTAAAAAAGTTAAAGAAAGTTTCTGATAAAGTTTCTGACACCCAAGTTTTCTACGATCCCATTCCTCATCTCACGCCTTGGAAGAGCATTGAAAGACACAACTCCTACAGAGTTGGAATTGTGTTTGACCAGAAACCCAGGGTAGCTCGTGCCTCACAACCCTGGGCTGAGGGTTGAGGAATCAATTGGTTTTGCTCATGGTTGCGCTGGAGCTGTTGGAGCTGGGTGTTTGGAGTTTGCGGAACAGAATTAACTTGAGGATGTATATTGCAAAAGCGATTCCGATTCCAAAAAGGATTAAAGGAATGTCGAGCCGGATGTTCATGTGGTTCGGCATGTTGATTTCATAGAACATCCAAGTAGGAAGCAAGAGCCATGGCAAATGAACCAGGATTCTGGCAAATGGCCATTCCGGACGCCATGGATAGATGAACGTGAAAGCCAGTATCAACGCCATCACCCAAAAATAGAATTCATACGCCATCATAGCATCAATGTACTTGAGTTTGTTCCTGACTACAAACTTGTCGGCCACTCAGAAGCTTTGGGAGAGTTGAAAATATCGGTATTAAAAATTAGCCGAGGCTAATATAGTGTCAAGATTCTTTGACTGACCCCCTGAGGAGGTTTCGGTTGAATTCGCCTTCATTGATGGTTGGGGTTTCGGGGCGGCCTTTGTAGTGGTAGATGAGGTCGAGGTTGTGGATGCCCAGGAGGCCAAGGATGGTGGCGTGGAGGTCGTGGACGTGCATGCGATCTTCGACAGCGTGGAGTCCGATTTCGTCGGTGGAGCCAATGACTTGTCCGCCCTGGACGCCACCGCCGGCCATCCACATGGTGAAGCCGGTGGGGTTGTGGTCGCGTCCGTCGCCTTTTTCGGACATGGGGGTGCGGCCAAATTCGCCTCCCCAAATGACAAGTGTCTCGTCGAGAAGTCCTCGGCTTTTGAGATCCTTCAAAAGTCCAGCGACCGGTTTGTCAGAGGAACGACACATGCGGGTGTGATTTGATTCAATACCGCTGTGGGCGTCCCATTTGCTGCCGGCTCCGTGGTAAAGTTGGACAAAGCGAACTCCGCGTTCGACGAGTCGTCGGGCAAGTAAACATTGTCGCCCGAAGGTGGCGGTTTCTTCTTCATCCATTCCGTAAAGTTTTTTCACCGCTTCGCTTTCTCCGCTCAGGTCGACTGCTTCAGGCGCGTGGGATTGCATGCGATAGGCGAGTTCATAGGATTCGATCCTCGCTGCGAGTTCTGAGGTGTCGTGGCGCTGGCTGGCGTGGCGGTGGTTAAGTTGATCGAGAAATCGGGACTGGCGTTGTTGCGCAGCGGAGTCGAGTGAGTGTTCGGGGAAGAGGTTGGGAATGGGCGCGCCTTCGGTTTTGAAGGGCGATCCCTGATAGACTGCAGGCAGGAATCCGGTTCCCCAGTTGCGGGGTCCGTTGACGATCTGGCTTTTGTTATCCTGCATGACAACGAATGCGGGCAGGTTCTGATTTTCTGATCCGAGTCCGTAAGAAACCCAACTCCCCAGTGAAGGACGTCCAGCCAGCGGAGTTCCGGTGTTCATCTGACAAACGCCACCCGCGTGATTGATCCCATTGGTCCAGCAGGATCGAATCACTGCAATTTCATCGACACATTCCGCAATGTGCGGCAACCAGTCCGAGACCCAGATGCCGGACTGGCCGTGTTGTTTCCACTGGCGTTTGGAGGGAAGAATCGGCGAGTCGACTTCACCCATGGCGGTAATTGGAACGTCAAAACTGGATGGAACTTTTTGCCCGGCGAGCTGGTTCATAACCGGCTTCGGATCGAAGGTGTCCATCTGACTCGGCCCGCCTTCCATAAACAGAAAGATCACACTCTTTGCCGTGGGTTTGAAGTGACTGAGCTTCGGCGCCAGCGGGGAGATCGCTCCGCTGGAAACAGTGGAACCTGCCTGGGCGGCGCCGGAGCTTTTCAGCAGACTGGCGAGCGCGATGGAGCCGAGTCCGATACTGCCTTTGTAAAGAAATTCTTTCCGGGTCATCATGGCGGGAGTGCGTTTAATCAAGATAGAGAAATTCGTTGGCGTTCAGCAGAGCATGGCAGAACTCGGTCCAGCGTTGTTGATTTAATTGAGCGTCTTGTTCGGCAGTGGATTCGATTTCGAAAATCTCTAAAGCCAGGTCAACTTCTACTGGTTTGGCAGGACGATTCAGGCAGAGGAGAAATGCTTCACGGATCCGGTCCGCGTGTGTTGGGTAAGAGGACTGAATCAGATTGACTGCCAGGATCTTTGCGCGGTTCATGGTCCAGTCTCCATTCATCATCAACAGGGCCTGTTCCGCGGTAGTGGTCACATCGCGTTGCGCCATACTGGAAAAACCATGAGCCGTGTTGAACGCTTCCAACATCGGATCTTTCTGGTTGCGGATGACTTTTACATACACACCCCGACGCTGGCTGGATCCGGAAACGCTCGGTCCACCGATTTGCAAATCCAACTCACCTGAAGCCATCAGAGAAGTGTCGCGGATTTCCTCCGCTTCCAGACGCCGCATGGAATTCTTCCAGAGCCAACGGTTTTCCGGATCGATCTCTTCAGCGCGAGCCCGCGTCAATTCGGATGGGCGTGACGATTGGGCGTAAGTCGCGGAAGTCAGGATCAGGCGGTTGATGTGTTTGACGCTCCAGTTGTGGTCGATCAGCTCAGCAGCCAGCCAGTCCAGGAGTTCGGGGTGACTGGGCGGCGTTCCGAGATTTCCAAAATCACTGGACGTCTCAACCAGTCCGGCGCCGAAATGGTATTGCCATAAACGGTTTACCAGGACGCGCGCTGTCAGGGGATGTTCCGGTTGAGTCAGCCAGCGCGCCAGGGCGGTACGACGTCCGGTGGAGTTGGGGGCGGTTGGCGGAGCCTGAATGGTCATTTCCGGAGCCGGGATTGCTTCAATGAATCCAGGTCCGACAACCTGTTGATCTTCCGGATTCCGTGACGGAATGATTGTTGGTGGCGCGTCAGGGCCGATGTCGGAAACAATATCCGCGCGAGGCAGTTTGGGTTTTAAATCATCAAACTCCGCCAGTTCCTTCTTGAGCTCTTCCCACTTCTTTTTCTCTTCTTTGCCCAGTTTGTTGTAAGCGCGTTTCCGTTCGTACTCGACCTGTCGGTTAGCCAAACGCGCCAGTTGTTTTTCCAACGGCGTCAGCGTTCCTGGATCGGACGTCATCATGCGCTGGATGTCTTTCGGGAACATGATAGTGATTCCATGAACCGCTTTCTTCAGAGCCGGCTCCAAAAGTGTATTCATCCTTGTTCGGACGGATTCCGTTGCTTGAAGATATTTTTCCTGTTGATCCAGAAACGTCTGCCATTCCTCAGCAGTTGCGACGGGCGCGGACTCGCGAGGGGCGATTGGAGTGAACATGGCCTGCAGAGCGAAGTAATCATTCTGGGAGATTGGATCAAACTTATGATCATGACACCGCGCGCAACCGACGCCGAGACCGAGAAACACATCCCCGGTGACGTCGGTGATTTCATTAACGATGTCGCTCCATTGAGTGCGGACATCCCGTTGATTGTATTCGTAAATACCCAGCCGAAGAAAGCCGGTGGCGATCAGGGCGTCCGGATCATTCGGAGCGATTTCATCACCGGCCAACTGTTCTAAAATGAAACGATTGAACGGTAAATCCTCGTTGAAAGACTGAATCACATAATCACGATAGCGCCAGGCATTGGGACGAAAGAAGTCCGCGCGGAAACCATCGGACTCAGCAAAGCGGACGAGATCCAGCCACCGCCGTCCCATGCGCTCCCCGTAATGATTACTGGCGAGCAGGGCGTCCACTTTGGCGGCGCGTGTGGCGTGGTCTTCCACATTCTGGTTTTGCCAATTGTGAACCGCTTCTGGAGCTGGAGGTAATCCATGCACATCAAATGTAATGCGGCGCAACCATGTCAGTGGCTCAGCAAAAGGAGCGGGGTCAAGCCCTTCCAGTTGAAGGCGGTCGTAAATGAAAGCATCAATCGGATTGGACCGCCAGGCGGAAGGCCTGTCAGGATTTGGGACACCGGGTCGCTGAATTGATTGGAAGGACCAGAGCCGATCTGCATGTAAAGTGAATACCGACAGACAGACAAACGTCATACTAACCAATAATATTACCAAATCTCTGAACTGTCTTGTTTTTTGGCATCGTAAAGGCGCTGTTGACATGGTAAAGTCGTGTTAAATGGGTTCCTGTAAGAAACAGCATAAATTATGGGAAATTTAAATTCAAAAAGGTTATTTAATTTTGAATGGCGCTGTGTAAGTTTCAAAAAACTTGTCATTCCAGGGTAAAAATATATGAAGGGAGTTGGTAATCGGAATTTCAACAAATAGAAATAATTTAAAGTCACTTAACTCAGCGCATTAAAAATCATCCTTTTGGATGATTGACCTGGATGTGCAATCGAACGAATAATTCTGTCATTTTACAATAGAGATGCGACTTAAGGAAGGTGACTTTTTGCCGTTCAGCGCCCTTCAAATGTTGATTTCCCTCGCCGAGCTGCCGATCAACCTTCCACAACAACTCACTCGAATTGAACTACACCTCCAATTGGAAGACTATGATTGTTTTAATAACAAACGATTTGCTGTGAGCGGCGAAGATCTTGAGAATTAGACGATTAACCGAAAGAAATCGAAATGAAAAAACACAATAAGGCTTTGGGTAGCGTATCCAGAATTATTCTGCTGCTGGCTGTGACCCTGTTTTTCGGATTTATTACGCTTTTCAGATACTACCCACCGGCAAATCCTTTGGGCCCAAAACCAGAAAATGCTCAGCTTCTTGCGGCTGATGATCCAGATCAGGATGGAGCCTCTCAGATTTCTAAAGAAACAATTAAAAGTAATCCAGTCATACCAGAGAGCGATGCAGCGGTTGAAAGCCATGAAGAGAACTCCAGAGAATCAGGCGTCGTTGGAAAAAATAGTGCAGGTTTTCATGAAGCAGGCAGGAAAGTTTCCAACAGAACCGAAGCAACTCAAGTTGTTTCTGGCGCTGAGCTTTTAAAAACTGCTGAGATCCTTGAGGAAGAACAAGGGACAGTGCAATCCGACGGAACATGGGAAAGAACCCGATTAGCTCGAACTGAATTCAAATATCCATTCCTGCAAATCACAGAATCCATCAAAGGCAAGGGTCTAAACGGCAGAGTGTTGTCGAGAGAAATCTCCGTAGCGGATCATATGATGGTTGAGTTGGAGCCAGGAATTGATCGAGCTGAGCTGGATGTCTTTACCGGAAGAAATGGATACACTATTCGCCGAAAGCTTCCCAACTCAGACATTTATCTTATTTCATTTCCAAATGTAACATTGAACTCTCTGCGTCAGGCAAAATCACAAGTCAAATCAGACAAACGACTTTTCCGGAAGGTGGAGAACGACAAATTGGTTTTTCAGATGAAGTTACCGAACGATCCACGCTTGGGAGAGCAATGGGGGTTAGATCAGCAGAACGACCAGGACATTGACGCGCCCGAAGCCTGGGAGATTGAAAATGGATCCAGCGATGTCGTGGTAGGAGTCATTGATACAGGAATCGATTACAATCATCCCGATCTTGCGGCGAACATGTGGCGCAACCCGGGAGAAATTCCAAATAATGGATTGGATGATGATCTGAACGGATATGTGGATGATGTTTTTGGATATGATTTTCAGAATGGGGATGGAGATCCGATGGATGACGATAGTCATGGAACGCACTGTGCTGGAGTGATCGCCGGGATTGGGGGAAATGGAATTGGCATCACCGGGGTAGCGTGGAAATCCAGAGTGATGGCGCTGAAGTTTTTGGGAGAATTTGGAGGAGCTACTTCCGACGCAATCGAGGCTGTCAGATATGCAACCATGATGGGAGCAGATCTAACCAGTAACTCCTGGGGAGGTCCAGGAGGCAGTGATTTGATGGAAGACGCCATTGCTGCGGGAGCCAATCAAGGTTTGCTTTTTATTGCGGCTGCCGGAAATGAGGAGTCCAACAATGATTTTGGAAATAATTATCCATCCAATTATGATCTGGAGGCGGTCATTGCTGTAGCCGCTATTGAGTCAGACGGGATCCTTGCAGATTTTTCCAATTATGGGCAATCCACCGTGGATCTGGCAGCGCCGGGAGTGGATATTTTGAGCACAGTGCCTGGGGGCAGGTACGACTTTTACAGTGGCACTTCAATGGCGACCCCATTTGTAGCAGGAGTCGTGGCTTTAATTAAATCTCATCAGCCGGGTTTATCCGTGAGTCAAATACGAACGCTTTTGCTCTCCTCAGTGGATCGTAATAGTTCTTTATTCGGAAAATGTCTTTCAGGCGGGCGTTTGAATGCTTTCAGGGCTTTGAGTTTCTCGGAAGAGAAGCCGAATCTTCCTACAGCTCCATTGGATTTGATCGTAACCGAAGTCACAGAAGGGATTGGACTGG
>JAUIHU010000228.1 GCA_030432175.1 Verrucomicrobiia bacterium
CTGGGATCCAGAAGACTAATGAGTGGGCTGGTTGCGGTTTCTGATTTTCTTGCTAACAAAATTAAATCCTCCCTTCCTGATACGACTCAGCTACAAACCATTCCATGCGGAATCGAGATACCTGATCAAAGCTTTAAAGCGTCTAAAGGTGAGCGTCAGAAATTTCGTCTGGTTTATGTGGGGCGATTGGTTGAAGAACAAAAGCGTATCAGTGAGACGACTCATTGCCTGGTTGCGGCGGCTAAACAGTTTCCTGATTTTGAGGCGGACCTGTTTGGTTCAGGATCTTCAGAGGATAATGTAAGGCAAATCATACAAGACTCTGGTGTAGGTGATCAGATTCAGGTGAAGGGATGGGTTTCTCCAAAGCAGTTGAGATCATGTTTGTCAGAATACGATGGGATCATTCTGTTATCGGACTATGAAGGACTGCCGGTTTCGTTACTGGAAGCTATGGTGTTTGGGCTGGTTCCAATATGTTCCCCAATGCCGACCGGGATTGATGAATTGGTAAAACATCAGGTGAATGGATGGATTGTTGAAAGGAATCCAGCGGCTTTCGTGAAAGCGATTCAAGAAATCAGGTCAGATCATCCCCGTTTTCTGGAACTTTCATCAGAAGCAAGGAAAACAGTTCTGGATCGTTATTCCATGGAAGTTACCGCTAAAAAATGGAATGAACTTATATTAAACCTTCAGACATCCAATAACTCAACGAAGCCAAAGCCAACCAGAGCTGGAAAAAAAGTATTTAAATTGCCCAGTCCCCATCCAGCGCTCGCCATGTATGATCAGCGAAAACCGGGATTGAAAGAACGGATCGTTGGACGTCTGCTCAGGGTATTTAAAACCGCTGAATAGTATATCAATTTGAGTTTGCGTGGCTAAACCGAAGCAAAAATCCACCATAGCCTTTGTCAGCGCTATGGAAAGAACACCTTGGGGTGGTTCGGAAGAGCTTTGGTATGGAGCAGCGAAGTATCTATCAGATGATTCAAATCGTTTATTGATTTCATATAAACACTGGGAAGTAGATAGCGCCCGCAACAAGCTCAGCATTTTTCAGAATAACAATCACGCTGTCCAATGGAGAAAGCCGCCGACACGTTTGGATCGATGGTTAAATCGAGTTCGGAATTCAAAGCTGTGGCCTGAGCTGGAAAGCTTTCAGAAGTTTCTGACGAAGAATAAGCCAGTGGACCTGATGTGTGTTTCACAAGGCAATTTCCGGGATGGCGCCTGGGCCATGGAAATTGCCAGGTCATTAAATATTCCGTATGTTACAATAGTACAGGCCAACGCAGAATTTCTCTGGCCTTCCGATGAGCTTTGTCAGTCGCTCATTCCCTTGTACCAACAAGCAAAACGAGTTTATTGCGTCTCTCAGGCCAACCTGAATTTACTACAAAATCAACTGGCAATCAATCTCCCTCAGGCCGAAGTTATATTTAACCCTTTCAACGTTCCCTGGGAACAATCCTTCCATTGGCCGGATGAAACTAATGGATACCACTTGGCTTGCGTTGCTCGATTAGAGCCAGACGCCAAAGGACAGGATCTAATATTACAGACACTGGCCCTCCCTGAATGGCGAGAGCGCCCATTAACAGTGCATTTCTATGGAACCGGCGCAGCGGAACAGAGCGTGAAACGGCTGGCAGATCGATATGGATTAAAAGAACCACAAGTCCTTTTTCATGGACAAGTTGCTGACGTGACCTCGATTTGGGAAAAATGCCACGGGCTCTTACTGACCTCGCGCTATGAAGGCCTGCCCTTGGCGCTCGTGGAAGCCATGTTGTGCGGAAGAACGCCAATCGTAACTGACATCGCCGGAGCAGCTGAACTAGTAGAAGATCAGAAAAATGGTTATCTGATCACAGCCCCGAAATTGGAATGTGTCGCAGAGACCCTGGAGCATGCATGGGCGCAACGCAAACAATGGCAAGCCCTGGGAAAAGCAGCTCAAGAAACTGCGAGAAAAAAACTACCGGCGGACCCTTGTAAAGTTCTGGCAGATAAACTTGTGGAATGACAAAGCGCCAACCTAGAGCAGTGGTTGGGATTTTTACCCACACGCCTGAGCCCAACAAAGAAGAAATACGTTCTCTGGTTCAATGTTCCCGGATCCTTCAAAGTCATCCTATATGTTTGATTCATCCGGAAGGGATGGACACAGCCGTTTATCTCAAAGAAGCGCCCAATCTTAAGTTAGCTCCTATTCCAGAGCATCATCTCGCCAGCTTGAGAAGTTATAACCGACTGAAAGTCACTCCCTGGCTGTATGAACAATTTAAAGAATACGATTTTTTTCTGACTTACGAACTGGACGCATGGGTTTTCAGAGATGAATTGATTGATTGGTGTGAGAAGGATTTTGACTACATTGGAGCGCCCTGGTTTGTCGGGCATTATCGAGGAAAAGCAGATGCAGCGTATTTAGGAGTGGGGAATTCAGGGTTTTCTCTTCGTAAAATCCCCTCCGTGCTGAAAGTCTTTCAATCTTCTGAACGTTTGCTGCCATTTACAGAAGCTACACAGCAATGGTGGAACAACGGACGTTTCAGTCTGAAATACACCTGGTGGTGGTTAGAAAGGTTAACCAACAAAAATCGGTTCCGTCATGGCAAACATGATTTTCCGGACAACGAAGATGTTTTCTGGGGTGAACTCGTTCCAAAACGTTTACCCTGGTTTCGAGTAGCTCCAGTTGAGTCTGCCAAAGCTTTTGCATTCGAACTCTATCCCGAACGCATGTACCAGGAACTGGGTCGGCTTCCCTTTGGTTGTCATAAGTACTTGAAAAACAATCCTGAATTTTGGCGTTTGCATATGGGTGAATTAGCCGGTCAATAAACGTAAAGCCACCCAGCTGCGCTCATACTGTTTTTATTAGTCAACTTGGATAAGCAAATTAAAAAAAAGACTCCAGCGATTCAGGTAGAAGGTTTGTCCAAAAAGTTCTGCCGGTCCCTGAAACGATCTTTGTGGTATGGAGCAGTGGACATGGCTTCAGAGTTACGTCCGCGATTCAAGTCCGGCTCATCCGAATCTGAAAAGCCGTTGCGAAGTGGAGAGTTTTGGGCGGTCAAGGATGTCAATTTTGAGCTGCACAAAGGTGAGTGTCTCGGATTAATCGGACACAATGGCGCGGGTAAGACAACTTTATTGAAGTTGCTGAACGGATTGATCAAGCCGGATACGGGAAAGATCACCATGAGGGGGCGCGTCGGGGCGTTGATTGCTCTTGGAGCCGGGTTTAATCCTATTCTGACCGGACGCGAAAATATATTAATCAACGGATCCGTTCTCGGTTTGTCGAAGAGAGAAATCGAAAGCAAAATGGAAGAGATCATTGATTTTGCGGAGATTGGCGACTTCATCGATTCTCCCGTCCAAAATTACAGTTCCGGTATGACAGTCCGGCTTGGATTTGCAATCGCATCCAACCTCGAACCCGAAGTGGTATTACTGGATGAAGTGCTTGCAGTTGGAGACGAACGATTTCAATTGAAATGTTATGAACGTATCGGGAGATTATTGAATGAGGGTGTAGCTGGAATTCTCGTTACCCACCAAATGCAGCACGTTGAGCGCACCTGTACTCGATGTTTGGTCATGGATCACGGAAGTGTGGCTTTAGACACTTCAGACATAGCATCAGCCGCAAGTCTGTACCGGCAGTTGGGGAGAGTGGAAAGAACTGCAGATGATGTCATAGAAATTTTTCAGTTGGACAATAGTCCGATACAGATAGAACAATCAGGGATTCATGTCACAGGACGGCGAGTTACTTTAGAACTGGATTTATCTGAAAATGCGCCGACTCAAACAATGGTTTCTTATGCCTTATATTTCAAAGGATGCGAACTGTTAAGGAGATCCAGTTCAACCCATGAGGAAAAGTCCATTGATATTAAAAATGGTAGACTGACATTGGAAATTCCTGAAGAACTGGCGAAATTAGGATCCCTGAGTCTGAACCTTTCTCTATGGGAACCGGGGGCGCGAAAAGCGTTGCTGTGGATCAAAGGGATCCCTGTCAAAGATGTTCACCATACAGAGTATTCATTGGGGTTGAGTTAAAGTTTTTGGCGCTGGTTGGATTTGAAATCAGATCGAAAAAGTGTCATAACCTGTAAGTTCATGAAATTTCGTGAGAAGTTAAAAATTCTCCGTGAAGCCTGGAACAGCCTGGCTCTTCAAACTCTGCAGGTTAATTCACTACGCCAGAATAATCCGGACACAGAAATCGCGCGTGATATCAGAATTATAGGTAATCCTTCAAAAATACGACTTGGCAAAGGCTCTGTCGTAGATAGTGGCGTTGTATTTGATCTGCATTGTGGTGGATCCATCACCTTTGGAGAAAAAGCAACCTTACGTTCAGGAGCAATAATTGCGCCTTATGGAGGTTCAATAGAATTTGGAAATGAATGTGGCGTTCAGCATTATTCGATCATTTACGGACACGGCGGATTTCAAGCCGGGAATTATGTGCGGATTGCGGCGCATTCGGTGATAATTCCTGCAAATCACGGAATCGAACGCACTGATATTCCCATTCACCAACAAGAATTAACACAACAGGGAATTCGATTTGAAGATGACATCTGGGTTGGATCAGGTTGTAGAATTCTTGATGGTGTTGTTTTGGAACAAGGAATAGTTGTTGCTTCAGGAGCAGTTGTGAAGAATAGCTTTCCAGGAAATACAATTATAGGTGGAGTGCCTGCTAAGATTCTAAAACAAAGATAAGTCAGGATTATTAAGAGTATGATGATAATGTTGGGGAGAGTCTCGGGAACGCTGAGTCCCAGCTCGGCGAGTGGAGCCAGCATTTGGAGTAGCCTGAACTGCAAAAGCCCAACCTCCGTTGATCACACCCTGATATTACTATTCGCCAATAACTGAATTAGATAAAATTTGCCATTCTCACCTGAAAGCAAAATCGGAGTCGTTGGTCTTGGCTATGTCGGACTACCCCTTGTGCTCGCGTATATCAACAAAGGCTTCAATGTCATTGGATTTGATATCGACAGCGCAAAGACCGAGAAGCTTTTAGCCGGAGAGAGCTATATCAAGCACATACCATCGGAAGCGGTGGCCGCAGCCTCCAGCGGTGGACGTCTCCAGGCAACGACCGACTTCACCCGAGTCGAAGACGTTGACGCATTGATCCTTTGTGTTCCCACACCACTCGATCATCATCTTGAACCCGACCTCTCCTTTGTTCGATCCACGCTGGACAGCGTTGTCCCGTACTTGAAATCCGGCGCAGTACTCTCATTAGAATCCACTACCTACCCTGGCACTACTGAAGAAGAAATTCTGCCCCGACTTCAGCAACGCGGACACATTCCTGGAGAGACAGTCTTTATCGTTTACTCCCCGGAACGCGAAGACCCTGGTAATCCTAAGTTTCAGGCAACCAATATTCCTAAAGTAGTGGGTGGGCACACTAAGCGCTGTCTCGAACAAGGTGTAGCTCTTTACAAGGCAGCGTTTGAAAAAGTGGTGCCGGTCAGTTCCACCAAAGTTGCTGAACTCACCAAGCTGCTGGAAAATATATATCGCGCTGTTAACATTGGTTTGGCAAATGAAATGAAAATCGTTGCGGAAGCGATGGACATGAATATCTGGGAAGTCATAGACGCTGCTGCGACAAAGCCCTTTGGATTCACTCCATTTTACCCAGGCCCTGGACTTGGTGGGCACTGCATTCCCATCGACCCTTTTTATCTCACCTGGAAAGCCAGAGAATTTGGACTACATACAAAATTTATTGAACTCGCTGGTCAGATCAACCGCTCCATGCCCGACTACGTCATTCGAAAAGTAGTCGAAGCGTTGAACAACGACAAAAAGTCCGTCAACGGATCTCGAATACTGCTCTTGGGACTGGCCTACAAACCCAACGTAGATGACGACCGCGAATCACCAAGCTATGTACTGATGGATAAGCTCGAAGCCATGGGAGCGACCGTAGATTACAACGATCCTTTCGTGCCGGTCATCCGTCCAACCCGAGAGCACTCGCAATACGCAGGAAGAAAATCTGTAGAAATCAGTGACAACTATGATTGCCTGTTACTGGCAACCCATCACGACTTGTATAAAGAAAAAGATTTTACCAGTTACAAATCCCCAATTGTAGACGCAAGAAACTGTATCAAGAGGCCATCTGCAAAATACTACCTCGCATAAAGCCTTCAGCAGATAGAAGACTCGCTAATTGAATATCAGTAACCAGCTCTTGCTTCTCGTTCTAACAACTATCTGAAATCCATTCTGCGGGTAACTGATTTCCATTATGCAAAAACGGATTTATACACCAGAGCCTGCTCTTAAGCGCCCTAGGCAATTTTTTAAAGAAATGAGAGAGGACATTGCTAACTCGCTTGGACTCGCTTATCAACTGGCATTGCGCGATTTTAAAGCTCTTTATCGGCAAAGCGCCCTGGGCTATTTCTGGGCATTCCTCCCACCAATTGTGACCTCCGGCCTATTTCTCTTCCTCCGAAGCGGTAAGGCATTTTCCACCACTGAAGACACTATCCCCTATGTGCCTTTTGTTTTTATTGGAACTATCCTCTGGCAAACTTTTGCTGATGCCGTGCAGGGGCCCATGAAAACAGTCAGGACAAGCAGTCAGATGATAACCAAAATAAATTTCCCTCATGAGGCCATGCTAATAGCCGGAGCAGGCCTTTCAATTATAAATTTCTTCATACGACTGGCGATACTTGTGCCTGCTCTTATTTATTTTTACATCCATTATCCCCAGGTAGAGTTGAGCGCTACATTAATTCTTTTCCCTTTCAGCGTGCTCGGGCTTATGGTTGTCGGTTATTCCTTTGGAGTAATCCTCACCCCAATAGGAATGTTGTTCAAGGACGTCCAAAACGGAATCACACTTGCGCTTACTTTCTGGATGTTCATTACTCCGGTAGTATTTCCACTTGCCAAAAAGAGTTATGCCGCAATATTGATTCAAGTCAATCCAGTGACACCTATGCTCCTCAGCGCAAGAGAGCTCGCCCTCGGACTTCCGCTAAGTATGCCAATTCAAGCTCTTGTTGTTGTTG
>JAUIHU010000229.1 GCA_030432175.1 Verrucomicrobiia bacterium
CCCAGCCCTTCTTTCGAAATATGCGAACCCTTAGGCTGCTTTTTTCTTACGACGCAATGCGCCCAAGCCACCCAGGCCACCCAGCAAAAGCAGAGCAGAAGCAGGCAGTGGAACAGCGTCGATACGGATAACCATGTCGTCATGGTCTGTATCGCCACGTCCGTCACCAAAGAAGGCATAGACAGATTTGCCATTATTAAAGACCGCACTGAACGCCACTGAAAGGAAAGGACCAGTAGACCCCAAGCCGTTCGCAATCGCAAAAGTTTCGCCCGTAATTCCGTTGGCGTTGATGTCTTCCAGATTGAAGTTCGGCTTGGATCCACCGATCAACGCAAAGGAGATTTGTGCGCCTTCGTAAATGTTGAATTCAGGTGAGCGGATCACGATGGTGTCGTGGGCCTGGTCACGTGTGTTGGTGTTGTCTTCAGCTTCAAATGGGACAGGTCCGACAAACGCCGGAGCGCTGGAAGCCAGTGGTGGAACTGAATTGCCGACGGCCGGATCGTTATCCGTAATGATATCGAATCCATCCGGACCATTCTCCTGAGTGGAGGTTTGGACACGAGTCCAGCCTTGCAAGGTCAGGTCGTCGAAGTTGTAGATTTTTACCGGGGTTCCAGGAACAATCACCACATCATCCAATCCCTGCCATGCCCAACCACCGTTGTTGAAGTCGATGAAATCGAGTGTGTACATTTCATCGCCACTGACCAGGCCGGTCAATTCGTCGGATCCCATAGTGATGGTTTCCCAGAACTGACTGCCATCAGTTGCGCGTGTTTTGAAAGCAATGTATTGATCGTCACTCACACGTCTTAAAGCCACCCCGATCGCTCCGTCTCCAGATGATTCGGCTGGAAGTCCGTTGGTATTGATGTCTTCCAGATCGAAGTTGGGTTTGGATCCGCCGATCAACGCAAAGGAAATCGAACCTGTTGGGTTGATCTGAAACTCAGGGGAGCGAATGACCAATGTTTCGTGCGCCTGATCGCGAGTGTTGGTTCCGTCGTCGGCTTCAAATGGAACAGGTCCGATGAAGGAAGGGGAACTCAATGGAACCGGAGGAACTGAGTTGCCGACGGTTGGATCTGTTTCAGAAATGACACCCAGTTCTGTTGGACCGTTTTCCGTGGTAGATGTGCGAATCTGCGTCCAGCCTTGCAGAGTGGAGTCGTCAAAGTTGTAGCTGATGATTGGGGAACCTTCAACGATGACAACATCATCGAGTCCCTGCCAGGCCCAGCCTCCGTTGTTGAAATCGATAAAGTCGAGTGTGTACATTTCGTCACCACTGACCAGACCGGTCAATTCGTCGGATCCCATAGTGATCGTTTCCCAAAACTGACTGCCGTCAGTCTCGCGTGTTTTAAACGCAATGTATTGATCGTCGCTGACACGTCGCAGAGCCACCCCGATCGCTCCGCTGCCACTGGATGTTTCCGGCAGTCCGTTGGTGTTGATGTCTTCCAGGTTGAAGTTGGGTTTGGATCCACCGATTAATGCAAAAGAGATGGATCCGTTGGGGTAGATTTGAAATTCCGGTGAGCGGGTCAACAATGTGTTGTGCTGTTGGTCGCGTGTGTTCGTTCCGTCTTCCGCTTCAAACGGAACCGGACCGATGAAAGACGGGGAACTCAATGGAACCGGTGGAACCGAGTTGCCGACAGTCGGATCGGATTCACTGATCAGAGCCAAACCTGTAGGACCATTTTCCACGTCAGAGGTCAGGATTTGTGTCCATCCATCCAGATCACCATTGTCGAAGTTGTATGTAGTAGTAGTTCCAGCCGCTGCGCCAAACGAGAGTGTGACTTGCAGGGTAGGACCATTCTCTTCCGGGTACTCAATGCCGGTAACATAGTGGTCCTGAGTTGTTTTTCCGCGCATGGCGCATGTGACGATCGTGTCGCCACTGGCTATGCGGGCATTGAGTTCCTCTACCAGTTGTTCGGATGTGTAGGGATCAACCGCCAGAAATGGGCGGGTGGAGTTAATGGTCGCCTGGCCTGGCGCATCTTCGTTGTCCATAACCGCCTCTCCGAACCAAAGGATTTTGTCAGCGTCGAATGCGGAAATGTCTCCACCGAATTCGTCGGTTCCCAACGCTGCTCCGTACTGCTCCATGGCCAGTTGATAGGTCAGCGTTTCTTCGGTCCAGTCTCCTGGAACATCCAGTAACGCCATTTCGTTGGTTCCCACGATGAACGGGTCCAGATCGAAAACATGGATTTCTGCAGAAACAATTTGTGTGCCTTCCGGCAATTCGCTGAGATCGAAAGCGAAGTAGGAGAGGTAGCGATTGGAGCCAGGCAAGTTGTTGGTCGAATCGAAACTTGGACTCAGCTGACTGAAGACGTCAACGTAAGAACTCTTGGTTGCTTCAATGGCAGCGCTGAGTTCAGCTGATTGTCCAAACTGGGCGCACGATGCGATCGCAAACGCGGCTACTATTGGTTGTAAAGGTTTGAATGATTTCATATTTTATAATCGAACTTTTTGGGATAGTTCAAATCCGTATCAACTACTGATGAGATGACTCACCAAAGTTATTCCGATAAAACCTTAAACGAAACAAGATCTGTTGTAACACTCAGGGAAACGATTTCACAAGAATCTGTCCCGCTTGTTTCTGGATTGTTGCAAAAAACTTGTTTGGAACAGTTTGCGCTTTATGGGGCAGTGTTATTTTCAGGAATTCGATGGATGTCCCCGTAGAAGTCTGTCTCAAAAATCTTCCCCCTTGAGGTTAATTCTAGAATGACATGAATGTTCTTTCCGCTTGCGCCTGATGGTATCAACACGGATGCAGACGGCGAATCGTCGTTAATATGGTATTAATAATCTTAATTCTTTCATCTCAGATTTTTGGGATCAGAATTGGGTTTCTTGCAACGTTGCATGCGATTGGCAAAATCGGCTAAAAATTCATGTCGCCAATAATTCACGGTTTTGGTTCCACGGTGTTCACCATCGGCAAATTTCGATGACTGATCATCGGTCCACCAGTTTGGAAGAGTTTCGTCTCGCATACTGAAAACTTCTTTTCCTGGATGAACAGAGGTGATGCCTCCGGTCTTTCCATTGAGAGACGGAATATTGCTCTTGAGTCGAAAAGTGTATGTCCTGGCCGCTTTCGGGCAGAACCGGATACGCATTGTTCCATCGTTCGCAATTTCACCCTGCAAGCTTTGATTTTCGACATCCACCTGGACCAAGGGATTGCCAGGCGGATTATCGCCAAGTGGAAACACCAGCTCCAGGACACCGAAGACCTCCATGCGATCTGTCTTCTCAGTCATTCCGATTGAACGCAGATAGGGTCGCTTCCAGGCTCGTACAAATTGACCGCCCCAACCAGGTTTGGATGGATTCGAAGGATCACCCCAAAGCAGCCACGCTACAGACGGTGTATCCCCCATCTTAATGACTCCTCCGAGTTGAGTGTTGAAGAATGTACCGAGAGCGCCCTTACCGGCGATGTGTTGTTTCACAAAATCCTTGTTGCCCCATTCACCTGATTGATTGCCACCAACGAACCAGCCGCGATAGGTGGAGTTCGCTTCGATAATCCAAAGGTTGGGGCAATGCTCAACCAGGTATTGATAAGCGTTTGGACCCCATTTTTTGTTCGGACCACCGATCCAATACACCCGCAACTTCGGCAGGATTTCCGGCGCGTCATGCAGCGCTTGTGTGAGATCTTCCAAACCACCCCAAACCAGAACATGCAGCGGACGAAGATCATCGCGTTTCGCGCACTGAATGATCCAGTTGGAACCTTCAGTGGCTCGACGCATCCCGGACAATGGCGCTATTTCGGTTTCGCCCTGCTTCGTTATCCCCTTTAATGATTGCGGACTTGGATATCGTTCACTGTAGGTTTTTAATTTTGAATAATCCTTCGCGTATGCATCGATAACTTTCAAAATATCTCCCTTGCGCCCTGGACCGTATGGCGAGGAAATCAGTCCTTCGATGTCGAGTACGTCAGCATACAAAAGCAAATGTATCATCGACTGAAAATCGTCGGGGTCCGTTCCTCCAATGTCCGTTGATATCACCACACGATGCCGCTCGCCAGCAAGCGCTCCTTTTGCCTGAAGCCTGTTGGTAGATGACAATACTGCGACAATAACCAATAATAGAATCATCACTGATCCATGAAAGCGCAATTGTCTTATTTTTTTAACTTGGTAGGTCAGATTGATTCGATTCATTCCGTTCTTGTTTGTTTCCAAATGCAACAGTTACCCATATGGGCGCCGATGAACATGATAATTGAAATTCTAAATGTAATGATGGAAAATTACTATCAGGTTCGACCCTGTTCTGACGCTATCTGTGAATTAAATGACTGAATCCTAAGATTAACGTGAAAGAATTCGATCACTAGCAACCACCGACGAAAAAATTTTGGCCATCACTTGGCTTGGTAAACCCTGATTCAACCGGCGCGGCATGCGTTGATTTTCATGTAATAAAAGTGGGTCAAAGAATTTACTTCGGCTCAGGAGGATGTCAGGATTGCCAAGATGAAAGTAAAGTTCACTTTAGGAATTTTGGTGGCAGGAATTCTTGGCGGCGCTCAGGGATTCGCAGAGACCAAACTACTGCGGTTTCCGGACATCTCAAATGATCTGGTTGTCTTTTGCCATGGAGGGGATCTCTGGAAAGTGTCTACTGAAGGAGGACACGCCGTTCGGTTGACGGCTCATCCTGGACAAGAACTCTTTCCGAAATTTTCACCCGATGGCAAATGGATCGCTTTCACTGGTCAGTATGACGGGGACGAACAAGTCTACGTCATGCCGACAGCGGGTGGTGTTCCAAAGCAATTGACTTACTACCCGGCAGCTGGACCTTTGCCGCCTCGCTGGGGGTATGATCACCAGGTTTACGGTTGGACACCAGACGGAGAGAAAGTTCTTTTCCGTTCATTGCGCGATGCCGATGGAGGCAAAACTCTTACCGCACTCTACACCGTAAGCGTGGAAGGTGGATTGCCCTCCATGTTACCCATGCCGACCTCTGGAGCGGGAGATTTTTCACCTGATGGCAAGAAGATACTTTATTCACCACTCTTTCGGGATTTTCGAACCTGGAAGCGTTATCAAGGTGGATGGGCGCAGGATCTCTACGTTTTTGATCTGGAATGTCTTCAAGCCACAGCCATTGATAACAGTGTCAGAACGGAACGGGATCCGATGTGGATCGGGGACGACCTTTACTTTGCCTCAGATCGTGGCGATCGCCTGAATCTTTATCGCTATGACTGGGAGTCCAAAACCTCGGAGGCATTAACGCATCATCAGGAATGGGATGTCCGTTGGCCGTCCTCTGACGGCGAGTCCCGCATCGTTTTTGAAATTGATGGAGTTCTTGCCATCTACGATATCGCATCGAAAACAGAAACCCGGTTATCCATTACCGTTCCGAATGACGGTTTGGCGATGCGGCCTTCTCGATATCCGGCGTATGATAATATTGAGGATTTTTCGCTCTCGCCTAAAGGATCCCGCGCATTGTTTGTAGCGCGCGGAGATGTATTTACCGCGCCGATTGAGAAGGGTCCCACGCGAAACCTTACCAACTCATCCAACGCTCACGACAAACATGCGCGTTGGTCTCCCGATGGACGCAAGATCGCTTTTATTTCGGATCTTTCCGGTGAGGAACAAATCTATCTCATTGACCAAAGCGGACGTGGAGAATTAGAGGCGCTGACATCCTGTCATCAAGTCATGTTGAGCGCCCCGGAGTGGTCGCCCGATGGCTCTCGATTGGCATACTCTGACAAAGACGGAAAACTCTTCGTGCTTTCACTGGATAACAAGCAAGTCACGGAGATTGTAGATGCCCCTCGCGGTGGTATCTACGACTACACCTGGTCTGCATGCGGTGGGCATCTTGCATTTACCATGCGGGAATCAAATGGATTTAACCGACTTTATCTATGGTCGGTGGATAAACAAAAAGTAGAGCCAGTCACCGACCCGCTATTCGACGTAGGTTCGCCAACTTGGGATCCGGAAGGCGACTATCTTTTTTATCTGTCCCGACGGGAGTTCGCTCCGCAAATCTCCTCCATCGAATGGAACTATGCTGGAAGTCACGATCAGCAAATTTATGCCTTGGCTTTGCGGAAAGATGTGAAGAATCCGTTTGCGCCTGAATCAGACGAAGTTGAATTTGCTGATAACAAATCCGACGATGGCAATGAAGGCAAAGAGAATGAAGAGGATATCGAGGACGTTGAGTTGGAAGACTCAGGCAAAAATGAGGATGAGGCCAAAACCAAAGAAGAGGTTGCAAAGAGCTACATCGTTATTGACTACGATGGACTGTCTCAACAAAGTATTCGCGTTCCGTTGAGCGCAGACAACATTCGGGGATTAGCAGCCACAAAGGGATTCCTTTTTTACAAAACATCCGGTTCCAGTTTTTATGGACGCAGCAGCAATGAAAAACCTGCCCTGAGTGTGTTTGATCTGACCAAGCGGAAATCAGAAACTTTTCTGGAAGGAGCTGGGGGATGGGCGCTTTCAGCCGATGGACAGAAAATTCTTGTCCGCATGGGAGGAAGCTTTGCCTGTTATGACGCCAAGCCAGGAGCTGCAGGTAAGCAGGTGGTTTCCACATCCGGGCTGATGGTGGATCGCCAGCCGAAAGAGGAATGGATGACCATCTTTAATGAAGTCTGGCGACGTTACCGTGATTTTTTCTACGTAGAGAATATGCATGGTTTCGACTGGGAAGCGATTGGAGAACAGTACCGTCCTCTGGTTAAGCATGTCGCCCATCGATCTGATCTGAACTATGTCATTGGCGAAATGATTTCCGAACTCAATGTGGGGCATGCATACATTGCCGGAGGGGATTTCGAAATTCCGGATCGACCGAAAGTTGCGTTGCCAGGAGCGCGGTTTGAATTGGATTTGGCGAGTAACAAATATCGGATTGCAAAGATACTTAGCGGACACAATGAGGAAACCAAATATCGTTCGCCACTGACAGAAATCGGCGTGAACATCAGCGAGGGTGATTACATTCTGGCCATTGACGGAGA
>JAUIHU010000230.1 GCA_030432175.1 Verrucomicrobiia bacterium
CATCTCTGGAACGGATTATCTGGAGTCATTTGAGATTTTAGCGCCTGAAATTTAAATTTCAATTACACCCTATGCACCCACCAATATTATTGAAGAAAAGTTGTGAAGGAATCCGCATTCCAAGCGGAGAGAGCGTCATGCTGGAAGAGGGACTGGAAGTCTCTATAGTTCAAAACCTTGGCGGATCGTTCACCGTCCGTACCGATTCCGATGTATTTCGAATCGCTCCTCGAGACGCCGACGCGCTAGGGTTTGCAGCTCAGGAAGCGCCGGGCTCCGGCTTGCCCAAGGAAGGATCAGAAGACAAATCTTCCGTTGACGAATCCGAAGTCTGGGATGCTTTGAAAACCTGCTATGATCCTGAAATACCAGTCAATATAGTGGATCTGGGACTGATATATGATTTGAAGATTGAATCTGGCGAACGCGGAAGCAAGGTTACCGTGCAAATGACCCTGACAGCGCCTGGGTGCGGTATGGGACCCACAATTGCCGGCGATGCGCAATGCAAGATATTGAACCTTCCTGGAGTGGAATACGCCCAGGTGGATGTGATCTGGGATCCACCCTGGGATAAATCCATGATTACTCCAGCCGGGCGGGAAATTCTGGGACTTTGATCAGTCTGCCGGTATGAATCCCGCGTCAGCCAAAGAGCTGATTGAATATCCTGATCTTCACGGTTCCAGCGCTTCCGCTGGAACTGCGATAAATTTTTCCTCAGCTTTCCGTGTGAGAATGAACAATGAAGCCCCGGTTTCATTGGAGTATTCGTCAAAAGCCCGCTCAAATTCTGAGAGCGTATCCACTTTTTTACCATTCACCTCCAGAACAAGGTCTCCGGATTGCAGTTTCTGCACAGGTGCAGGCGCTTTCGGGTCAATCTCCCGAACCACCAGTCCTTTCAAATCATCATTCTTCCAAAGTTCATAGAGTTCATCTGAGAGATTTTCACTCGGCACAAACGTTTCAACGGTGATACCTGCTCTTTCGGAACTTTGTGGAGATCGTTCGTAAATTCTGGCCAATCCTGTCTCTCTGGGAAACTCTCCAGCTTCCACTTCGACAACTTTAGTGGAACCACGGTATTCGACTTTTAATTTTAAAATCTGCCCAATGGCTCGCGCGCGTATGGCATTTTTCAATTCCTGCACATCCCGGACACGAACCCCATCAACTTCAGTAATAATCGACTTCCGGAGCAGGTTGGAATTCGCAGCGGGCCCGTCGGCAAGGATATCTGTGACAACCACACCATCTGTCAGGTCTGTTTCATAACTAAGGAAACTGCTTTTATAAACATCGGTCAGATTACTGATTCCAATACCCAACCAGGTTCTTCGAACTCGCCCATATTCAATCAATTGGTTAGCGACATTATTCGCCAGATTGATGGGAACCGCAAAACCAATCCCGGTGCTCATTCCCCGGATCAATGTATTGATTCCAATCACTTCACCTTCAATATTTACAAGTGGACCGCCGCTGTTGCCTGGATTGATGTTAGCGTCTGTCTGAATAAAATTCTGGTCCATCATCACAAAATCTGAAAAAACCCGCCGCCCTTTTGCGCTGATGTGACCAAAAGTTACGCTGTAATCCAGGTCAAAGGGCGCTCCAATTGCTATCGCGAATTCTCCCACTTTTGTCATCGTTGAGTCTCCAATTTTAGCAGGAGTGAGATCCGGCGCCTGAATTTGAATAACCGCCAGGTCTGAATCTGGATCGAGTCCAACAATTTCTGCTGGATACTCTTTTCCATTTTGAAGAATTACTTTCACCTGTTCAGCATTTTCGACCACGTGATTGCTGGTCAGGATAAATCCTTCAGGACGAAGGACAATACCTGATCCTTGCCCGTCAAAAACAGGAGAACGAGAACGCCTTTCTGCTCGTGGTTCTGGATCTGGCTGTGATTTTTCAAAATAATCCTTGAATGGCTCTCTCAACTCAGGCGGCAGCATGTCAAAGTACGTTTCATCCATTTCGTCCATTTCCGGACTAGGCTTTTGAGCTACGCGTATCACCACTACAGAAGGCGAAACATCCTCAGCTACCCCGACAAATGCCTGGTTTAATGCACGCGCTAGTTGGATAGGTGTAATTCCTGCAGGGAGTTCATCGTTTGCATTTGATTGAGATCCAATCGCGGCAAAAGCTAAAAGGGTTAAATTGGTTAAAAATTTTTTCACAGAATTGATTTCTATCCATTGGCCAAAAGTACCTAGACAAAAGAATAGCGCTGACTAATGGGGTGTTTGTTAAATAATTAGGCAGATAGATCAGTATTAGGCCGTAAAACCAACCACAAAATGAGTCCTCTGCTTCAGTTCAATTTACGATACGAATAGTACAATTTGATTTGAATGTAGTTCTAAACCGTGAAGATTCAAATCAGGAAATCAAATCGTAAGACTTAGCTATCCCACACCATAAAAAGCAAAAAAGCTTTCTCCACAGGTAAGATAAACCTGCGAAGAAAGCTTGATTGAAAGAAATCCAAAGATCGGAGCGAATGAAACGAACTGAGCGCCCTATACCAGGATCAATTCATCAGCTTCCATCAAAGCGGTGAGGTAGCGTCAAAATGTTGACGCAATTGTCCAAAGGACGGCTCTACTGACTCAATGTGACCGTCAGCCATCACAATGGATGCCTTGCCACCGTGACGATCTGTCAATCGGTTTCCCGGGGCAACCCAGCGACCATCGTCTGGTGTCGTGGTATTGCTGAATTCATCCACCAACATAATCTTCTTCGCGGGATTCACGATAGATGACGCTTTGAAATGCAGTGGCGCAGCGGGCGGCGCATACAGGCTGGCAATGCCTTTGTTCTGTCCTCCTTCATAAATGCTGCACAGGGTGTATGAGTAGAGGTAATAATTGTCTCCACGCGTCCCTCTGCGTTCCGCAAGGCGCTGCCTTTCCAGTACATCCCGATCAGATGGACAGCGGAACAGATTGGTGGTGAACCGCCCTATGAAAGGTCCGATTGCGCTGTTTTGCGGATCTCTGAACCGTCCACGAATCCGCGAATCCGAAAGATTCCAGAAAATCCAGTCCTCTTCCAGCGGTTCGAAAGCTCCTTTGGATGCGGGAGCAGGGAATATGTCGTCGTTGTCTCCGATGTAAAGAATGAAGGCCAGTCCCAATTGTTTCAGGTTGCTCTGACAATTAGCCTGTTTGGCCTTTTCTTTGGCCTTACCCAAAGCCGGCAGTAGCATTCCTGCCAGAATAGCTATGATCGCAATGACCACCAGCAATTCTATAAGGGTGAACGCCATTACTGGTCGACTTTGATTACGGCAAAAACGCTCCAAGGCACGCTTTTTGAACACAGCAAAATTAAACGATTTCATAATTGAAGAAGGTTTAATTAGATAATTTGAAAATGTGGATTAAAAGTCAAGTTGGGAACAACTGGTGGAAATGGTGTTGAGCGAGTTTTCAATCTACAAACTGTTGCCAGAGAAGTGGCAAAGCTAAAATCCAGGTCTCAAGAAAAATCATTTTTTTCTCTGCAGCCACTCAGGCAGCTTTGAACCAGATCATGTTTCAATCTATTTTTCCAAAAGAATTCTTGATCACCCAAGGGAAAACGTCTTGTATGGATCCCGCCAGGGCCCATGGAGTGCGGACTTACGAACCCCGCCAGGGCCTGACGGCAGCAACGGTAGTTTGCTTCGCATTCGCCGTGGTCACCCTGGCGCTTTCTTTTCCTGATTCAGCATCTGTCTGATTGGAAACTACCAATCACCTGGATCGCCGCAGCTCGTTCATGGTCTGAGAAGTAATGATTCAGGATTCTCAGTCTCCGTTTCATCACGCATTTCCTGCGGCAGAAATAATTGCTGGAATTCAGGCTTTTGTTTCAAGCGGTTGAAGTTAGGTTCTGTCAACGCCAGGTTCTGAAGATTATTCGCCTGAGGATCCTGCTGGAGGCGCTTACGATTAAAATAAAGCGCTGTTTCTAAAGCTTCCAAAGCTTGTTGTTCTTGCCCCAACCCGGAGCGAACCACAGCAAGGTCGTACCAGGCTTCCGGACTCCTGGGCAACAATTCGGTCAGCTTCACCAACGCCTGCTCTAATCGGCCAAAATCCTTGATCTGATTCAACGCGTCCGCGGCAGAAAGAATCGTAGTGGCGTCTGAGTCCGGATTCTGCAGCAAGTGATCCAGAATACGGATGGTTTGGTTGGTTTTTTGCATATTTAAGTAAACCGTGGCCAGGTCCATGGTTTTTCTTAAAGTTCCAGGAAGAGCATCCCCAAAATTTGTTTCCAACGTGTTCACCAGCTCAAGCGCTACAGGAGCATTCCCCATCTGCGTGGCAAGTAATGCCAGTTCAACCCCCAAATCATAGTCATTTGGACTGGCTCGAAAAGTTTCCAGACGTTGATTGAAGTCCTGACGAGTTTGCAAATTCTGCTTTTGCGCTCCAGCCATTGCATCCAACCGTGTCAGTATCTGATCCAGTTGCGGATTGAACTGATCAAATTCTTTGGATGTTTCAACCAACGTGCGAGCGTCCTGAATATAACCCAGACTAGCGAGAAGATTTACAAAATCATAGAGTGTTTCCCCACTTGAAGGACTGAATGCATACGCTTGTAGGTAGGCCAGGCTGGCCTCTTGAATCATCTTTTGCTGTTCCTCCTGGGTTTTGGAATTCCGCATACGATATTCATAAACCCCGGCAATGGCGCATCTGAGTTTTGAAAACGCCTGCTGCGCTATCAGGTCCCGGACAAAAGCCGGATCTCCCTCAAATCCCTCGTAATCTCGCTTCTTGTAAACTCTGATCACGAAATCGCACACCTCCGGGACAGATGTATTGAGATTGATCCAGTCTCCAATGAGCCGTTTTGAATAATTGTTCCAAAACTTACGGTCACGCTCAATAATCTCATCGGTGATTTGCTCGAGTGGTTCCCGATTGATTTTCAAAATGGTTCCGTATGGTTCCAAATGCGGAAACATCCATTGCAATGGATAGCTCTCTTCCAGATAAAAATCATGTTCCGGGTTCGCCTCGAAAATGATCCGGCTCAGAACGGCATTGATTCCCATCACTGCGAGAGGTCCAGTTACTTGCAGTATTTGTTGGGAGTCAGGATCACGAATAACACTCTGCCGTTCAGCATCAGTCAACTGACCATTCGCATCCCGACGCATGAAGTCTTTGTAGTATTCCTGATACGCATACCCGAGGTCCTCTTGAGTCGGGATATAAATCTCTTTTTCTGGATAAACACCTCGATCTCTGCGCTGAGCTTCCACCTTGGCGCCGAATTTCGTAAATACAGAATCTAGTGGCTTCACCAGAAATGACAGTCCCTTGCGAATGGATTGAGTGAACCCGCCTTTTTCGTGTTCTGCTATCTCCTCTTCAGTAGCCACGGGTGAAAGTGGAGGATTGACCAGATGTTGAAAGAACGGCGGATCCTCCTGGGCGCTGCGATTGTAATGCGCTCGTAAATAGTCGAGGTAGGTGCCATCCGCCAAAGCATTTTGAGTAATGATATAAACATCCCGTCGATCAAAATCCGGGTCGAGTTTTTTTGAAGCGGGAGTGAAACTCTCACAAAAGATCATATAAGTCGGGCAGAAACGCCCTGGATCCGTCCCACCAAACAAAATCGCATCCTCCTTCATTGAAGGATAAATATCAAACGGCGGTTCGAACATATCATGTCCAAACCAATAGCCGAACAAATGACCTCGCTGTTCATTATCCGACCAATGGGCCATCACTGAGTACACTGGTGTCAGGGCGCAAACGCAAAGCAGGGTCAGAATTGGCGGCCGATTTTTTGAGAATCCGAAAGCGATCACGGGAGCCAGCGCCAGGCCAAGTCCAAAAATGGCATTATAAAAATCAAGCGGGAACTGAGATTCCAGTCGTCTCAACGCATAGAAAGCGGTCGCTGCCATGACTCCAGAAAAAATCAGCATGGGTGATCGCATCGACTCATAATAGGACTTGGCCAGAATTGTCAGCAGGATGAAGCCATAGCCTATGAACATTGAGATAATAACATGCGATGCTGAGAAGAACACCCGGTTGAGTTGAACACTTCGTTGGTCAGTTGAAACATTCAGCAACACAATTAGAAGGAAAGAAAGGCAGAGGAAAGTAGCTGTTAAACCCAGCAACCAGGCCTTCTCACGCTTGGCCATCCGGAATAAAAACAGGAAGGGAGCCAAAGCTACCAGCAGCAGAGGGAGATTGAATTCATCCATTGCTCCATCGAAGTAAATGTTAATCTGGCTGATAAACTTGCCTAACGACTCCGTTGGACTTGTCTGGGCGTACTGACCTCGGGAAAGCGCATGAAAAAATCCTTCCACTGTTCGCGGATACCCCCAGTTCATCGGGGGATTGGTCATTGAAGTGATTGGCATGAAGAAATACAAGGCAATGGCAAATACCCCCAATGCGCCCATCCCAAAAACCGGTTTCCATTCATCCAGCAGTTTCTCCGTCTTGAGAAACAGGAAAGCAAATGCGATGGCAGATAGAATTCCGACAGCCAGATAAATTCCAAAAAGGACCTTGTTGTTATCAAAGGAAGTCATCCAACCTTGCCACTTGGCAATCAAACCAAATAAAAATACAACCGTATTGCATGCAAACAGATTTCTACCAATCCTGGTATTTCTTAAGGCAATGGCGACTTCCAGGCCCATTGTAGCCAAAACCAGAGTCTGGTGGTTGTTCAGGCAGATTCCAAACCAGAACGCCATCCAGTAAAGGTACCGATGTTTTTCCGGTGAGTACATCCAACGCAACAGCATGACCAGCACCATCACAAAGCTCAATATGCTCAACCCGTAAACCTCAACAATCACCGCCTGACTCCACAAGAATCCATTGAATCCCAATAGCGCTCCAGAAGCAAAACCAGCCACCAGACAGATTTTGTTCTCAAGTCCCGGATCCAGCTTTCGCCATTCATCATCCCTTTTCATTTCGCGGAAACGCTCAGCGATCCCTTCAATCATCATACTTCCGCCTCGGGAAACGATCAGCGCCAGAGCGCCACAAGCAAAAGCCGCCGC